>JBASBA010000227.1:0-4472 GCA_049650885.1 Alteraurantiacibacter sp.
ACGTAGTAATCCTCGGTCAGCAATTGCCCGGAGACATAGAAGGCCACCGCGTCGGGGCCATGCTCCTCAGTGACTGCGCGCATCCGTCCGGCCACCTCGTCCAGCGCCTCATCGTAACCCGCGTGCCGCTCGCCAATCATCGGGTGTAGCAGGCGACCCTCAAGACCGACCGTTTCGCCCAGATAGGTCCCTTTTGAGCACAGGCGCCCCTGATTGGCGGGATGCTGCTCGTCTCCCTTGATCGCGATCTCGCGGTCGCCCGTGACCGTGGCCGCGATCCCGCAGCCCACACCGCAATAGGCACAAGTGGTGCGAATGGCTGCCATCGCCTGTCAGCCTCTCACGCGGCCAGTGTCGATGCGAGGGGCCTGGCTTTTCCCGGCACCACGGCCTCGCGCAGCAAGTAGATGCGCCCGGCGTCCACTTTCAGCGGGATCGTCGGCGTGCAGCCCTCGTCAGCGCCCAGCGCCTCTCCGCTCTTGAGCGAAATGCGCCAATTGTGCAGCGGGCAGGACACGCTGTCGCCATGGACGATACCTTGGCTGAGCGGCCCCTGCTTGTGCGGGCACTTGTTGACCAGCGCGTAGAACGCGCCGCCCATGGTGTGGAAAACGGCAATCTCCTCGCCGCCTTCCACCGGCAGCGTGGCGGCCATGCCCGGATCGATCTGGGAGATCGGCCCAATGTCCAGCCAGATCGGTTTTTCGGCAGAGGTCATCATGCGTCCTCCAGAGCGGGGCGGATCGTGGCGAGGTGGCTGTGGAGCTTGCGCTGGTGGCCGCCGGCGCGGCGCTCCCACGGATCGACCTGCCAGTACTTCTGCGACAGGCGGAAACGCGCGGCCAGACGCCCGATGCGCGCGGGATCGTCGAACAACTTGGCCTTGATCCAGTCGAGCCCCTTGCGCTCCAGCCATGGGGCCGTGCGCTCGAGATAGTGCGCGTCTTCCCGGTAGAGCTGGATGAAGGCGAGACAGACCTGCATCGCCTCTTCTTCGGTTTCGACCTTGGTGAGCAGGTCCGTGGCGCGGACCTTGATTCCGCCATTGCCGCCGATGTGCAGTTCGTAACCGCTGTCGACGCAGACCACGCCGAAGTCCTTGATCGTCGCCTCGGCGCAATTGCGCGGACAGCCGCTGACCGCCATCTTGAACTTGTGCGGCATGTAGCTGCCCCAGGTCGCGTGCTCCAGCTTGACCCCAAGGCCGGTCGAATCCTGCGTACCGAAACGGCACCATTCGGAACCCACGCAGGTTTTCACCGTGCGCAGCGCCTTGCCGTAGGCATGCCCCGAGACCATCCCGCCAGCATTGAGATCGGCCCAGACGGCGGGCAGGTCTTCCTTCTTGATGCCGAAGATATCGAGCCGCTGACCGCCGGTGACTTTCACCATCGGCGCATCGTATTTCTCCACTACGTCAGCAATCGCGCGCAATTCGCGCGGGTTGGTCAGCCCGCCCCACATGCGCGGCACCACCGAATAGGTCCCGTCCTTCTGGATATTGGCGTGCAGGCGTTCGTTGACGAAGCGGCTTTTCTCATCATCCTCGTACTCACCAGGCCAGGCGCACAGCAGGTAATAGTTGAGCGCGGGGCGGCAGGAGGAGCAGCCATCGGGCGTGGTCCAGTGCAGTTCCTGCATCACCTGCGGAATGATCTTCAGTTCCTTTTCCAGGATCAGACGGCGCACATCGTCGTGGGTGAAGCTGGTGCAATTGCACATCGTTTTTGGCCCGCTCTCGACTTCACCTCCCAGCGTGATGGTCAGCAGGTTCTCGACGAGGTTGGTACAGGAGCCGCAGCTGGCCGAAGCCTTGCACTTGCTGCGCACTGCATCGACGCTGTTTGCGCCGCCATTGATGCACTGGACGACCTTGCCCTTGGAAACGCCGTTGCAGCCGCAGATTTCTGCGTCGTCCGAAAGTGCTGCAACGGCGGCGCTAGGGTCCGCGAAAGCGCCCCCGCTGGCGAAAGCCTGCCCGAAGATCAGCGCCTCGCGAATGTCGGAGACGTCTTCTTCCTTCCTGAGCAGGTCGAAATACCAGTTGCCGTCGGCGGTATCACCATAGAGAACAGCGCCGATGATCCGGTCGTCCTTCAGGATTACACGCTTGTAGACGCCGCGCGCCGCGTCGCGCATCACAATGTCCTCGCAATCCTCGCCGCCGCTGAAATCGCCGGCCGAGAACAGGTCGATGCCCGACACCTTCAACTTGGTTGATGTGACCGACCCTCCGTATCCGCTCGGCTGGTCGGTAACGTAATCGGCCAGCGAACGGCACATGTCCCACAACGGCGCCACCAGGCCGTAGCACAGGCCGCGATGCTGCACACATTCGCCCACCGCGAGGATATCCGGATCTGAGGTGACCATGTGGTCATCCACCAGGATGCCCCGCTCGCAATCGAGAGCAGCGCTCTTTGCCAGCCCGGTGGAGGGGCGAATGCCCACTGCCATCACCACGATGTCGGCCTTGATGCGGGTGCCATCTTCCAGCTCAACTGCGACCACGTGACCCTCAGCGCCGAGGATTTCCCTGGTGTTGGCACTTGTCAGGATCGTCTGGCCGCGGCTCTCCAGCTCCTGCCGCAGGAGGTATCCGGCGGCCTCGTCCAGCTGGCGTTCCATCAGCGTGGGCATCAGGTGAATCACAGTAACCTTCATGCCGCGCAAGGTGAGGCCGTGGGCCGCCTCGAGGCCTAGCAAACCACCGCCGATCACCACCGCATCGCCGCCTTTGTCGGCGGCCGCGAGCATGCGATCGACATCGTCGAGGTCGCGGAATGTCACTACGCCGGGCAGATCATGGCCTGGCACGGAAATGATGAAGGGATCGGAGCCGGTGGCAATCAGCAGCTTGTCATAAGGCTCGGTGCGGCCAGAAGCTGCGATCACGGTTTTTGCGTCGCGATCGATCTGCTGTACCGGGTCGCCGGAAACCAGCGTGATGCCTTGCTCCTCATACCAGTCGGCGGTGTTGAGCACGATCTCGTCGAACGTCTTCTCGCCTGCGAGCACCGGCGAAAGCATGATGCGGTTGTAATTGACGCGCGGTTCGGCCCCGAAAATGATGATGTCGAAGCGACCGGCCTCACGTTCGAGGATTTCCTCCACCGCACGGCATCCCGCCATGCCATTGCCGATCACGACCAGCCTCTGCCGGGGTGGTGCGGAGATTTTCGACTGTGCGTTCATCGTCCTGTTTCCCTTCTCGACAACGCACGCAAAAAAGCCGCCAAGCCGCATCCCGAAGGAAGAGACTGGCGGCACCGTTGCCACGTTGTGATCTTGATCGAGAAAAGGTTGCTAATTCGCCCTTCGTCGGACGCGCAACACTTTTCCTGTGATTCGGTCTTACTTCATTTAAGCCCACGGCGGCAAGTGAATATTGCATCGCAGCAATTGTGGTGTCGCCTTTTTACCCGGTTATTCCCGCGCTTAACAGCTGGCGTCAAAAGCTGATTTCGGCCTGAAGCCAGAATTTCTCGGTATCGGTCGCGAACCCGTCGGAGTCGAAGTTCGCGTATTTTGCCAGCACGCCAACCTTGCCGATGCGGAAACCGAGAGAGGCATTCCACTCGCTACCGTAATCGACACCGCCTACATCGCTCTCGAACTCATGATACACGACGGCCGCATTGACAGTACCGATCCCCGGAATGCTGAAGCCACGTCCGACGCGGGCGTAGTAGTCGCGCAGGCCACTGGCGGGCGTTACCAGGAACACGTCTGCCCAGCCATTGAATGCGTGCAAGGTCGCGAGCGGGGTCTGGAAAGCGGCCACGCCGCCATCGCTGCCCAATTCCTCGTAGCCAGCCGCCAGAGAGAAGCCTGCCACGCTGGCTCCCAGTTCGGCGTGATACCATTGCGCATTGTAATTCGTCGGGTTGCCGCCCGTGTCGGTCTGGGTCGCAAGGCCCAGGGTGAGCGAAGGCGAGAACCCGGGTACCGGAATACTTACCTTCGCGGTTACGCCGTAGGTCTCGCTGGAGAAGGCCAGTCGCGTGTCGTAATCGATGACGTAGGCGAAAGCTGCTGCATCGACCACTTCCAGATCGAGCCCCGCATTAAGCAACACGAAGTCGCCATCGAAGTGCGAATTGGGGCTCTCGCTGCCGAAGATCGTGCGCTGAGAGATAGCGTAGGTGGCATCCACCTTGACCGGGCCGATGACGGTCTGCCCGCGCATGGCATCAAAGGTCTGCTCGTTCTGGCGCCAGCCGACATTCCCCACAAAGCGGGCATTTTCGTAGATGATCCGCTGGCGGCCCAGCGTCGCGCCCGTACCGTTCTGCATATAGGAAATGGTGGCACGGTTCAGTTCGATACTGTCGGGGTCCGCAACAACCGGAAAGGGCTCCAACCCGTTCGACGGGATGGTATCGTTATAGTCGTCGACGAGAGCGAGGTTTCCTTCGCCTTCGACAAGCAGCTGCCAGCCGCCTTTCGCCACCTCCACGCCCGCGCGCGTC
>JBASBA010000228.1:0-5529 GCA_049650885.1 Alteraurantiacibacter sp.
CTTTGGGGGTAGGCATCGAAGGCAGCGGCGCGCGCAGCAAGATCAGGCTGCGGCTGACGCCATTCATCCTCTCCCAGCGCTATCAGTCCCATTTTCAACGCGCCGCCGCCGCGCGCCCTTGGCAACAGTTCCTCGACACAAAAGCCGAGGCGCCCGCTCAATGTGCAGCGCCTTCCCTTGGCGTTTCCATGATCTCGGTAAGCTGGCCCAGCATATCCTTTGGGTGCAGGAAGAAGATCGGCGTGCCATGCGCACCGATGCGGGTGGGGCCAAGAATGCGCTTGCCCGCGGCTTCGAATTCAGCACGGGCAACTGCGATATCGGGCACTTCGAAACACACGTGGTGCTGACCGCCCAGCGGGTTTTTGGCGATGAAATTGGCCACCGGAGATTGCTCGCTGAGCGGAGCGAGCAGTTCAACCTGCGTTCCATCGGTGCCATCGTGCCCTGGCGTGTTGACGAAGCAGACCTTCACGCCCTGTTCCGGCAGGTCGAACGGCTGCGTGATTTGCTTTGCGCCCAGCACGTCGCGGTAAAAAGCGATGGCTTCGGCAAGATCTGGCACGGCCACGCCGATATGGTTGAAACGGCCTATTTGCATGGCGATTCTCCTTTGCGCGTTCCCTAGCGCAGGCCGAAGCACTCTGCCAAATCGCCGATCCCGTCCAGCACGATATCGGGAGTTTTGTTGTCGGGCTGCCGCGCCCAATCTTCGGCGCTGGTGGAGCCGGAGGTTACCGCAATTGCAATTGCCCCGCCTTCGCGCGCCATTTGTATCTCTGCGGTCGCATCGTCGCCCACCACGCCGACATCTTCCTTCGCGATGCCAAGCTGATCGGCAACGAAGGAAAGAGCGTGCTCCGATGGTTTGCCCACAGTCTGTGGTTCTACGCCAGTCACCCGCGCCACCGCGCCATTGATGGCGCAGCTATAGCCGAAACTGCGTCCCTCTTTCGTGGCGAAGAAGGGTACGTCGGAGGCAGTGAGGAAGGCCGCCCCGTCCAACACGGCTTTGCAGGCGGCATGGATATGCGGCATTGTGCAATCGGGATGCCAGGCGATGTAAACGGCATCGCAATTGCTGTCCTTCGTATCGGGAGATATGCAATTGACGCCCAGTTCACTCAATGCATGGACCACCCCGTCATTGCCCAGCACCAGAACACGCTCGTAACCGCCGTCTGCGATGACTTTCGCGGCCACGGAATTGGGTGTGAACAGCTTGGTATCGGGCACGTGAAGTCCCACCTTGCGCAGCCTTGGTGCTTGCCGCCGCGATGAATAGGCGCTGCCATTGGTCAGCGCGATCCACGGCACGCCAAGCTCGTTCAACTCCTCCAGCGCCTTGGCCGCGCCTGGTATCACGTCATAGCTGCCCAGCTTGCGGTTCGAAAGGATCAGCGTACCATCCAGATCGAACATGAAACCCTTGGGGGTGCGCATCAGCTTGTGATCTCCACGCTGAAATCGTCCTTTTCAAGGCTGAACCTGTCGATATCGGTACGTTGCAAAACTTCGCGCAAAAGGTTCATCAGCGGCACTTTTTGCGGGTCGTATTCGCGCTCTGCCGGGCCTGCATCCTCCATCGCGTCCACCAGGTTTTGCGGCATGGTGGCGCGCAGCAGGAATTCCTCGTCCGACAGGTGTGTGCCCAGTTTCTTGCGCAGGCTGGCAACGTCTGCCATGCCTTTTTCATCCTCCAGTTCCCTCGTGCGCGGATTGGCCATGATGCGGTCCATCACGTTCTGATCCACTGGCGCATTGGGCCGCCCGAACTTGCCAATGGCAAAGCGGATAATCTCGTCAGGGATGACGGACCATCGCTCGTCCGCGGTCACATTCATTACTGCCTGCGTTTGCAACATCTGGGCAAAGGGCGTCATCACGATTGGCCATCCCAGTTCGCGCCTTACGCGGCCCATTTCCTCGATCACGGCGCCTTCCATTTCGGGCACGCCCTGATCGGCCAGGTGGCGGCGCATGGTGCCCACCATGCCGCCGGGCAGATTGTGCTGGAAATAGGCGGCATCGAAGGGCATCGGCTTGCCCGTGGGCAGGTCTTCCGCCTCGGCAATGGCGGTGAACCAGTCGGCGATTTCTTCCACCGCTTCGTCATCAATATCCACCGTGTGACCAAGAGCGCGCAAATTGGCGACCGTGCCTTTGACGGATGGGTGGGAGGTGCCGCTGGCCAGCCCACCGCTGGCGCATTGCAGCGCGGTGATGCCCATGTCTGCCGCCTCGCAATAGGCCTGTTCTGCAAGGCCGATGGTAGAATGCGAATGCAGTTCCAGCGGCATGTCGCCAATCTCCGCCATGATGGCAGGCACCAGTGTGGCGGCGCGTTTGGAGGTGAGCAATCCGCCCGGATCCTTGATATAAAGCGCGTCGATATCCTTGGCTGCGGCCATCGTGCGCGCAGCATCGGCGTAATGCGCGTCGTCGTGGATGGGGCTGATCGAGAATACCAGCGCGCCCACCACCTGTTCTCCGCCAGCGCGTTTCACCATCTTCGCGACTTCGACGTTGGAGACAGCATCGTTCATCGGATCGGCCAGCGCAAACCGGCGGATGCCGTTGCGCGCCAGGGTGGCAAAGGCCAATTCCATGAAATCGGGCGTGGCGGTTTCCCACGCGATGAAGCGAAAGCCGGTGGAGAGGAACTGCAACGGCGTGGTCCTGCAGATGTCTGCCATGGCACGGATGCGTTCCCACGGGTTTTCCTGCTTGTATCGCACGGCCACGCCCATGTGGGTGGAGGTGGTGAAATCAATCGCGGAAAAACCCGCACGCTCCATCGCGGGGGCGATGCCCAGCGTTTTCGCGGTGTCGATGCCGGTCGCGCCCCACAGGCACTGGTTGCCATCGCGCAAGGATGTTTCAACGATTTGAATGTTGGCCATCAGCCTTCCTTCACCCTGAGAATGGGCTGCCCCTTTTCAACTGCGCTGCCGTCCTCCGGCAACACCGCGATAACCGTGCCTGAAACCCCGGCGCGCACCGAGTTCATCAGCTTCATGACTTCGATAATGGCGACGATCGTGTCCGGCTCCACCCTGTCGCCCACCTTGACGAATGGGTCTTCGCCAGGTCGCGGAGCGGCGTAGTAATTGCCCAGCAAGGGGGCGATAACATCCACTTCACCAGCGCCGACACTGGTTGCTGTTTGCGCGCTGCCCGATGGCGGTGGGGAGGGCGGTGGCTCGACGCCGGCGGAGCCTTGCGGTTCGTCCTGTTCTTCGTCTTCCACCTCGTCGGTCACCCAGCAACCATCCCCACCGCCGCCATTCCGGCGAATGCGCAGTTTGAACTCCCCGATTTTCAGATCGAGAGAGGTAAATTTGGATTGGCCCAGCATCCGCGCGATTTCGGCGACATCCTTGCCCGAAAGGCTCACGATTTCTTTCCCCCGAAGATCGCCATCACGTGGTTATATCCTTTCCCCTCGGGCTTCTTTACCGGCGTATTCTCGGCGTCCTTCATTGCCCAAACCGTTTCCGGCCTGGCTTGAAGGAGGAGGATCTTGCCGTCCTGATCCAGTGCCCATTCGATATCCTGCGCCTTGCCGTAATGGCGTTCTATCCGGCGGCCCACTTCGCGCAAGGCCAGCAATTCATCGTCGGTGAGACAGGGGGCAGATCGCTTATGCTCCTCATTCTCCACCTCCACGATGCCGCCGCCTTCAGGAGCCGGCACCTGCGCTACGTGCTTGTCTGAAATATCGCGCTGGCTGATTTCTCCGGTGATCTTGCCCAGCACCCATTTGTCGGGCGTGACTTCACCGGAAACCACGCTGCTACCAAGGCCCCATGCGCCCTCGATCGTTATCACGGACTTGTCGCCGGTGGTGGGGCTGCGGGTGAACATCACGCCTGCGCATCGAGAATTGACCATGCGCTGCACCACCACGGCCATCGCCACGCGGCTTTCGGGGATGTCCTGCTTGCGGCGATAGGTCATGGACTCAACGGAGTAGAGCGAGGCCCAGCATTCGCGGGTGCGCTGGATCATGTCATCGGCATCCAGCACCCACAGGTAAGTATCCTGTAGCCCGGCAAAGCTGGCATCCTCTGCGTCTTCTGTGGTGGCGGAGGATCGCACGGCGACGGGCTGGCCATCCTCGCACAATTGCGCATGGGCCGCTTTCAGCGTGTCCTTCACCTCGGCGGGCATATCGTCGCCTGTGACGCGGGCACGCAATTGCTCGGATAGCCTGGTCGCCGCGCCAAGATCATCGGGATCAAGCGCCTCTACCATTGGCCTGATCGGCTCTCGCGCTTCCAGCACTGATAGGAACTGTTCGAACGCGGCCACCGTGACAACGAAGCCTGCTGGCACATCGATACCAGCCTGCGTCAGTTCCCCCAGTGATCCGCCCTTGCCGCCCACGGTGGGGCGATCGGCGATGCCGACATCGGCAAACCATGCGACCGCTTCCATGGCTCAGGCGTCCTCCAGCTCGGGCTGCGCCTCGGCCGGTTGTTCCAGAATGGTGACGGTGCCCTTGCCGCCATCCACGCGGATGCGCGCGCCGTCCTTGATTTTTTGACTGGCGTTGCCGGTGCCCACTACGGCGGGCAGGCCGTACTCGCGTGCTACGATGGCCATATGGCTCATGCTGCCGCCGATATCGGAAACCGCTGCGCTGATCTTCTGGAACAGGGGAGACCACGTGGGGTTCGTCACCTGGCACACCAGGATATCGCCCTGCTGGATCTTGTCGATTTCCTTCACCGACTTGATGACCCGCGCGGTGCCTTCCACCACACCGTTACAGGCGGCAAAGCCACGCATCTCGTTGGGATCGCTTTCCCCGTCGGACAGCCACATATCGAGGTTATCGCGGGTAATGCCCCACAGCATCACGATGGCCGGATCGTCGATCACATCGGGCACTGCGCCAAGGGCTGGTGGCACTGTCTCGCTGGCCCAGGCATCGATGGCTTCTTGCCGTTGTTTTACGATGGCGGGCCAGCGAGACGGTCCTATCGGGGGCGACCCGGAGGACCAACTCAGCATCAGGTCAACAATGGCGCTTTCCAGCTCATAATGGGTGAGGTGGAAGACATCCTCTTCCTTCTCGAAAAAGTCATGCTCTGCCAGCAGCGCGCCAAATTCGCGGATCTTGTTGAAAAACAGGTTGGTGTACCAGTGTTCGCAATAGAACTTGTGCCCCTCCACATAGGGGAACACGCGGTGCGCCAGCTCTATCAGTTGGTCGTAGGTGGCCTTGTCCTCCTCGGTATCGAGAAGCTCGCGATAGTCGCGCACCAGCTCGTCCCGCTCCTTGATAAGCTGGTCCATCGGGCGTTCGATATTGGTGCCCGCCTTGATCTTCTCGATGTAGCCGGGAAGCGCGGCGAACGGCATGGACAGGTCATCGTTCCAGCTGCGGTGATAGTGGTAGAACCCGTCGCCCACGTTCACGTTGAACCATGGGTTGCGGCTGGTTTCCAGTTCGGTCAGCCATTCCTTGCCGGGGCCGCCCACCTTGTCGAGGTCAGCCAGCACGGTGTCGATATCCATGTC
>JBASBA010000229.1:0-1959 GCA_049650885.1 Alteraurantiacibacter sp.
GCCCGACGACTGTAGGCACGCTGGCGTCATACCGATCGCGGATTTTCACCGTTTCGCGCTTTTCGAAATCGACGCCGTTCAGATGTTCGATGAAGGTTGTGACAAAATGCTGCCGGGTCTGTTCACCGTCGCTCACGATATCGATGCCCGCGCTCTCCTGCTCGGCCAGGGTCACGCGCAGCGCGTCCTGCTTGCCTGCTGCCAGCTCCTTGCCCTGCAATTTCCACGGCGACCACAGTTGTTCCGGCGCAGCCAGCCTTGAATTTTGGTGCTGTGGTCAAGCGGCGTCTCGAGCGGCCCATTCTTCGAGAATGGCGTCATGCGGCTTGATGAAGTGCTCTGCGGCAAATTTGCCCTGCTCGACGGCCAACTGGCTGCGTTCTTCGCGATCGTAGACAATGCGCGTCAGCGAATGATCCTGATTGTCCAGGCTTGGCTGGAAACATTCGCCCGCCACAGAATTCGCGTTGTAGATTTCGGGCCGATAGATTTTTTGGAACGTCTCCATCGTCGCGATGGTGCCGATCAGCTCCAGATTGGTGTAGTCATTCAGCAGATCCCCGGAAAAGTGGAATGCCAGCGGTGCGGCACTGCCCGCCGGCATGAAGTAGCGAACCTGCAGCCCCATCTTCCTGAAGTACTGCTCGGTAAGCGAGGGTTCGTCAGGCTGGTATTCAAAGCCCAGAACAGGATGGCGATTTGCAGTGCGCCGATATATCTTGTTGTGCGAAACACTCAGGCAGATGACCGGCGGCTTGCGGAAATGTGCCCTGTATGTGCTGGAGGATGTGAAGCTGTCGAACAGCTTGCCATGCAGATCGCCGAAGTCCTTGGGGATGGTGAGATCATTGCGATCCCTGTTGTGCGCTGGCAACCGGACGCTGAAATCATAGTCCCGCACGTAAGACGAGAAATTGTTGCCCACGATGCCATCGATGCGCGCCCCGGTCGTGCGGTCTAGAATGGTCGTCTTCAGCATCTCTATCGCTGGAAAAGCCTTGCCGTTGGCAGCGATATCCACATCGATGGAAATGATATCCAGTTCAACGGCATAACGCTCGGCATCGGAATTGTCCCATGACGCAAGCGTGTTCAACCGCCTGTCGATCATGCCTATCGCATTGCGCAGGTTCTGCTGTCGGCTCTCCCCCCGCGCGAGGTTGGCGAAATTGGTGGTAAGCCGGGAACTCACGGCTGGCGTGTAATCTTCATCGAAGCGCGTGGCTTTGATCGTGAAGGTAAATTGGCTTGTCATCGCGGTCTGATCCCCTGCTTGCAGACCCAGGGCCGGCAAGCAATTTCATTCACTAGGTTGGCGCCCGACCTGCATCTGCAGATCAGCGAGAGCCCCCTATGACCGAATTAATTAATGACGAATAATGGTGATTTTTTAGATATTGATGATAATTTGTCATGTTCAGCTTACTGCGCACCCTAACGGCATGCGCTCTGCAACTTACAGCTGGACACTCCGCGCCAACTGGATGAACCCGTCCAGATAGCTGGCGTTGCTATCCGGGCGATGCCCCAGATGGATGGACTTCGCGATGCCCTCCCCAAGTCGGACGCCTGTCACGCCTTTGACTGTGTGCAAAAGCCAATCGGGCGTGGCGCTGACGGCGCGCCCTGACGCTACGAGCTTCAGCATCAGCTCTGTCGTCTCTACAGTGCGATGGCGGCGGGGCTGGACATGGGCCGGCACGAGGAAGCCGGTATAAATATCCAGCCTCTCGCGAGAGACGGGATAGGTTATCAGTACCTCAACGGTCAGATCTTCAGGCTCAATCCGCTGTTTTTGCGCCAGCGGATGCCCCTCGGACACTGCCAGAACCAGCTCATAATCGAAGACAGGCGTATATTTGATCCCCGGCTCCTCCACCGGGTCCGGGGTTACAAGAATGTCGATCTCATGGCCCTGGAGTGCAGCCAGACCGCCGAACTGGAAGGCCGTTGTCACAT
>JBASBA010000230.1:0-3547 GCA_049650885.1 Alteraurantiacibacter sp.
TTTGCATCTGGCCGAAACATACGAGAAGTTTATTCCTTCCGACAAGCAAGGGCGTCTCGATGCCTATGCTTGGACCTTCTGGCAGGTGGGCGGGCTGGGCCCGATGATCGGCCAGTGGGGCCATTTCTTGAATGCGCAAGGCGATCACGATTATGCGCTGGAGCGCTATCTTGCCGAAACGCTTAGGCTTTTTGACGTGCTAGATAAACGGCTGGCGAACGCAGAATATCTTGCAGGAAGTGAATATTCGATCGCGGATATGATGTGCTGGCCCTGGGCTGAGGGCGGTCTTGGATTTCTGGACAAAGCAGCTGGAGATCGTGCGCCGGCTGCGGTGAACGTCCGCCGCTGGATCGGGGAAGTCAGCATCCGCCCAGCTGTCATTCGCGCGCTCGATATCGCCGAGCGTAATCTCTAAAACGGACCCGGTTAGAAGCTGTAGGCGATCCCGAGCGCAATCCGCTTCGTGTCCGACGCAGGCGGATTGTCGCGCAAATAATCCCCTTTGAAGAATTGCGCTGCAGCAAAGGTTAAAGCGGTTGTCGGGCTCAGTTGATAGGCAGCATCGACACCGATTTCCCACCCCACGAAATTCTCGTTTCCATTCGCACCGCGTACGGGAAATCCGGGTGGACTGTAGGTCCCGTCTTCATCGTCCACCCGCCAAAAGGCAAGGCCGGTGACACCCAAGGTTAAGCGGTCCGCAGGAGCCATTGAAAGCGCTAGCGAACTGCCAACAAGGTTGCCTGGCCCAAGCGGCGTGGTCTCACCGAAATACCGACCGGGAGGAAATGGTGCGCGATAGGTTCCGTTACTGTCATCTAATGGGTCGCTATCGCCTGACGTATAGCCAACCCGCAGATCTAATTCAGGCTGCAAGCCCTCGTCAGAGAATTGGTAGTTGAGCGCCAAAGCTACTGAATATGCGGAAATATCGCGATCGCGCCCTGCGGTATCGCTGTCACCGAATTGATAAACCGCAGCAAGATCGTAACCGAGTTGGCGCACAGGGGAGCGGCGCGCCAAGCGTGCGCCGACAGTGGTGCGCTGTTCGTTGGCCGATCCGCCTAGAAACGGGGTCTCGTCGCGGTCCGAATGTACTGCAAAAAGGTCTAGAGTGATTGACGGCGACGTCGCGATCGAGCTGTAAATGCCATAAAGCGCGTTTTCCCGGCCGCTGGAATTATTGAACGCACCTGGCTCGTCGCGCACAGCTCTCGTGGCAAAAATGTCGGTGGTGGTTGGTCCGCTTCGGTAGCGCACCATTACCCCATCGAAATCACTCCGGATATTCGGACCTTCGCGCGCTGAAATAAGCCTTCCAGTGGCATAGTGCAGCTCGAACCGCCCAGCGCGAACAAGCAAATCTTCCTTATCGCCGCCAAGTGCGTCACCAATTGCAACTTCGGCAAAGGCCAAGTGCAAGTCTGGAGCGCTCGATTCAACTGGTGAGGAAGCAAGTCGGTCCCGCAATCGGTCGCCAGACTTAACGGCGCCGATCACCCGCACCCGGTCCATAAAACTGACCGCAGCGTAAACATTGCCGCGCAGATTGAGATACGCATCGCTACCTGGAACAATGCCAAATTGCGCACTGTCGAACCATTCCAGTTCCGCCCGGAGATCGACCCCGAGCGAGAGATACACGTCCCCATCTGCATTAAGCGGGATAGCGCGCAGGCGATCCTCCAATGGCCAGTCGCTGCGCGCGTCGATGGTCTCAAACAAAGCGGACCAATCATCGTCCTGCGGAGTAAGCGAACCGGCAGGCTTTTGCGGTGTCCCGCCAAGCCCGAACGGCGGCGTGGCCGGAGCACGCGGGCGATCAACCCGTTGTGGTTCTTCGGTCGGACCTTGCTCTTCGTTCTGCGTTTGAGCAGCGAGTGGAGGAGGTGCTCCGACTACGGCCAACGCCGCACCGGAGAAGTAAAGAGCGGTTTTCAAGAGCATCAATTTCTAGCCTGAAATCCGCCGAAAGTAGCGACTGGTGACCATTCTGGTTGGATTGCAGGAAGTTGCGGAACAAGCGCAGCAAACTCATCAGTGCCATAGACGATATTGCCCCCGGTTACGGTCATCACGCTTTCGACGTGCTTTATGCCTTCGTCAGGCACGGCGAAATAATCCTCTGAAAGGATCGCGAGATCAGCATATTGGCCAACCGCAATACGGCCTTTCACTGTGTCTTCCTGGCTGAACCATGCCGATCCGACGGTGTGATGAAAAAGCGCTTCTTGGCGGGTTAACTGGTGGCGCGCGCCATGCAGTTGCGTTCCGCCAATGCTCTTTCCGGTCGTCGCCCAATAAAGCGTGTTCCATGGGTTATAGCTCGCCACGCGTGTTCCATCCGAGCCAAGGCCGAGAGGGATCCCGGCTGCAATCACATCTCGAAGCGGCGGTGCATTGCGTGCAGCCTCTTCGCCGTAGCGTTCTAGGAAATACTCACCAGCATAGGCCATGCGGGCCTGCATCGCGAAACCTCCACCCAGCCGCTTTACTCTTGCAAGCGTCGGCCTGCGTACGGTTTCTCCGTGATCGAAGGCCCAGCGTATACCAGCAAACCCAGCGCGTCCGGCGCGCCGCTCGCTGCGATCGACCTCCTCGAACACATCCATGATTTTGTTGATGGACTGATCGTATGTCGCATGGATGCGCAAGGGCCATTGCCGTTGCAGCAAATGCGCTGTCACATCGCGCAGTTGGGTGCGCCAGTTGGGACGCTCGGTAATATCGGGACGCGCGGCGAGGAAATTCTCATAATCGCCCGCCGCCCAGGCCAGAAATTCGCCGCCACCCTCGATGACATACCCATTCTCAAGCCCGTTGGCACGGTTGACACCCGCCGCCCAATTGTTGGTCCATGTCTCGAATTCGGTAAGCTCTGCATCCTTGTCCTGCGGGAACAGATAATTTGAGATCCGGATCGGGAGATCGCCGGCTTCGGCGAGATTTTCTGTCGAGCCGTAATTGTCGGGGAATTTGTGCCCACCGCCGCCTGCATCGATGACGCTGGTCATGCCGAAACGGTTGAGTTCACGGTAAAAATGCTTGGTCGACAGCAGTTGATCAGCATCGCTCATGGGCGGCAAAGCGCCAATCGTTCCATATAGGAGGTCCGGGTTTGGGGTGGCCTTGATGATTGCGCCCCCATCTTCGGTAAACTCGTAGCCAGTGCCGGGCGGCATTTCAGTTTCCGGGGTCAGCCCCAGTTTGCGCACGGCGGCAGCATTTAAATATCCCTGAGAGTAGAGATACAGAACATAGACCGGGGTATCGGGCGCTGCGCGGGTCAATTCCGCCGGGGTGGGCAGGCGGCGCTCGCGGAATTGATAAGGTGACCAGCCGCCAATAACCCGTACCCATTGGTCCGACGGTGTATTGCGAGCCGCCTCAGCCACTCTGTTCAATCCTTCCTCCAGGCTACCGACCCCATCCCAGCGTAGCTCGGCCGCATAGAACCGGCCGCCGCGTGTGGGATGGAGATGGCTGTCATTGAGCCCGGGAATGACGGTCCGCCCGCCTGCCGACAGCGTTTGTGTATCATTGT
>JBASBA010000231.1:0-4800 GCA_049650885.1 Alteraurantiacibacter sp.
GTCACGTATCGCCCCTGTCGGATCTATCTTCCAAAGCGGCTTCGGCTTTCGCTTTTTCCTCTGCCACCAATTGTTTCTTCTCCAGCTTGCCCACCAGGGTCTTGGGCAATTCGTCGCGGAATTCGTAGGCATCGGGCATTTCGATGGGGTTCAATCGCATCTTCAGAAATGCATGCAACTGGCCGGCATCAAGCTCCTCTCCATCGTGCAGCGCGATGAACAGTTTTGGTGCCTCACCCCGGTAATCATCGGGGATGCCGATGGCGACGGCCTCTTTCACGGCGGGATGTTCGTAGGCAGCGTCCTCGATGGCGCGCGGATAGACGTTATAGCCGCTGCACAGGATCAGGTCCTTTATGCGATCGACGATGAAGAGATATCCATCTTCGTCTAGATAGCCGATATCGCCTGTTTTCAATGCGCCGTCGACAAAGGTCTTTTCGGTTTCTCCCGGCCGGTTCCAATACCCCTTCATCAACTGTGGTCCACGCGCGCAAATTTCGCCGCGTTCGCCCTGCGGCATAAGCTCGCCGGTTTCGGGGTCGCGGATTTCCACGATAGTATGCGGAAAGGCGGGTCCGGCGGAATTTTCCTTAACCGGCTGGCGGCCCAGCAACGGATTGCTGGTAATTATGGGAGACGCCTCCGTCAGGCCATAACCTTCCGAAACGGGAGAGCCTGTCCGCTCTTCATACTGCATTCGTACATCCAGCGGCAGCGGCGCGCCGCCAGATACGCTGGTACGAACGGTGCTGAGATCGGGCACCTTGTCATCCGGCAAAGAACCGAGAGCGTTGTAAATCGTGGGCACGCCAAACATCTGTGTCGGCGGCTTGCGCTTTATGGTCGCCAGCACCTCGTCCATTTCAAAGCGCGGTAAAAGCACCAGTTCGGCCGCCACTTCCACACCGTAGTTCAGCACGCATGTCAGCGCGAACACGTGGAACATGGGCAAGACCCCAAGGGTGCGCTCCTGCTGATCGCGCTCCTCACCGATGTGCAGCAGCATCTGGGCGGAGTTTGCCGCCAGGCTGGCGTGGGTAAGCATGGCACCCTTGGGCCTGCCGGTCGTTCCCCCTGTATATTGCAAGACTGCAACGTCATGCGGATCCTGCTCGACCGGGCGGAGAGAAGCATTGTGATCGGCGATGTCGCTGTAATTGGAATAGGCAATTCCCGAACGCTTGTTTGCGAGCGAGGACCGCTTCAGCGTGCGCAGTCCCACGCTTTTCCAGAACGGCAGAACATCGGCCATCGTACACAGCACGACGCGCTCCATCGCGCTGTCGTCCGCTCCCCAAGCCGCCGCAACCTTGGCGTGAAGCAATTCAAGATCGGGAACCGCCACCATCTTCGCGCCGGAATTGGTTATGAGAAACTCAACCTCGCTATCGGAATAAAGCGGGTTCAGCTGCACCACGATCCCGCCTGCACGCAGGACGGCATAAAACAGGATGACAGAGTACGGCGTGTTGGGAAGGCAAAGGCCAAAGCGGTCCCCCTTCGCGAGGCCCAGGCCCTGCAACCCTGCGGCGACCCGATCAACTTCCTTGCCCAGCTGACCATAGGTCCACTCGCGACCGAGAAAGTCGATCGCGATATGATCGGGGTAAAGACTGGTCGCACGATCAAAGCTTTCGGTAAGCAACCGGGGGCGAATATTGCCTTCGGCATCCAGGATCCGGGAGGGATCGAGCGGGTGGGACGTCACCGCCGCCTCAATCATGAAACATCCTTTCCATATCTGGCGCGGTCTTGTGTGAAACTGCGCCTTGATTTGTCTCTGCTTGACGTATACGTCAGGCTACATACTTTATCGTAATCATTCGACGCAAAAGGTCAACGCGCGAAAAAGAAAGGCAAGCCAGAACCATGAGTGATGTCGTCATTGCAGGATATGTCCGCTCCCCCTTCCAGCCCGCTTACCGTGGTGCGCTGGCAAAAGTTCGCCCAGACGATCTGGCCGCGAACACCATCAAGGGCCTGATCGAACGCACCGGCGTAAATGCCGAGGATATCGAAGATGTCCTGATGGGCTGCGCCTTCCCGGAAGGGGAACAGGGCTTCAACATCGCGCGTCTCGTCGTGCTGCTGGCGGAACTGCCCCTCAGCATTGGCGGAATGACGTTGAACCGTTTCTGCGGTTCTTCGATGAGTGCGGTGCATTATGCTGCCGGCCAGATCGCCATGGGCGCTGGCGAGGTGTTTATCGCAGCGGGTGTCGAATCGATGAGCCGCGTGCCGATGACCGGCTTCAACCCCATGCCAAATCCGGAGCTGGCGAAGCGCAGCGCGGCTTATCTTGGCATGGGCGACACGGCAGAGAACGTCGCAAGAAAATACGAGCTGACGCGCGAATCGCAGGAGGCATTTGCCGTGAAGAGTCAGCAAAAGGCAGGCGAGGCGATCAAGAAGGGCTCCTTCAAGGAAGAGATCGTGCCCTACACTCTGCCAGATGGCACGGTGATCGACACCGACGGTACGCCGCGCCCCGAAACCACCGCCGAAGGTCTGGCTGGCCTGAAGCTGTCTTTTGACGAAAATGGCACGGTGACCGCCGGAACCGCCTCCCCCCTTACCGATGGCTCTGCCGCCCTGCTGGTGTGCAGCGCCGATTACGCTGCGAAGCACGGGCTGAAGGTGATGGCCAAGGTCAAGAGCATAGCCATTTCCGGCTGCGCGCCTGAAATCATGGGCATCGGCCCTGTGGAATCGTCGAAGAAGGCGCTGAAGCGTGCTGGCCTGACTATCGACGATATCGATGTGATCGAGCTTAACGAGGCGTTCTCCAGCCAGTCCCTGGCGAGCATTGCCGACCTCGGCATCGACGAATCGAAGATCAACCTTGATGGCGGCGCGATTGCCATTGGCCATCCGCTGGGCGCAACTGGTGCGCGCATCGTGGGCAAGGCCGCCAGCCTGCTGCAACGTGAAGGCAAGAAATACGCCCTTGTCACCCAGTGCATCGGTGGCGGACAGGGCATCGCAACCGTGCTGGAGGCCGTGTAATGTCTGATACGAACATGGCTGACGCAAGCATCAAGAAAGTCTGCGTGATCGGAGCTGGCACGATGGGTGCCGGTATCGCCGCCCAGATCGCCAATGCTGGCGTGCCCGTGCTGCTGCTGGATATCGTTCCCAAGGATGGCGACAACCGCAATGCGATTGCCGAAGGTGCAGTCAAGAAAATGCTGAAAACCGACCCTGCCCCTTTCATGGGCAAGCGGGCGGCAAAGCTGGTCGAGACTGGCAATATCGAGGATCACCTCGGCAAGGTTGCCGAATGTGACTGGGTGGTAGAAGCCATCATCGAACGGCTCGACATCAAGCAGAACCTTTATGCCAGGCTGGAAGAAGTCCGCACCGCTGGCACGGCCGTATCGTCCAACACCTCCACCATCCCGCTGGAAAATCTGACCGACGGCCGCTCAGACGCCTTCAAGCAGGATTTCCTGATAACCCACTTCTTCAATCCGCCACGCTACATGCGGCTGATCGAACTGGTGGCAGGCCCGCAATCCAATCCGGACACGGTAGAAATGGTGCGCGAGTTTGTTGATCGCAAGCTGGGCAAGACCCCTGTCGATGCCGAGGATTCCCCCGGTTTCATCGCCAATCGCATCGGCACATTCTGGATCCAGCAGGCGGTAAACTCCGCCTTCGACATGGGCATGACCGTGGAGGAAGTTGACGAGATTGGCGGACGCCCGATGGGTGTTCCCAAGACAGGCATTTTCGGCCTGATCGACCTGATCGGCATCGACCTTATGCCGCACCTGATGGAATCGCTCACCAGCACCCTGCCAAAGGACGACTGGTATCAGAAAATCGCCCGCAGCGAGACCCTGATCGAAGGCATGATCGAAAACGGCTATACGGGTCGCAAGGGAAAAGGCGGATTCTATCGCATTAACCGGGAAGGCGGCGGCAAGGTAAAGGAAGCGAAGGATCTGAAATCCGGCGAATACCGTGCCGCGGCCCGTCCCGGCCTTGTGCGCGGAGCCGCCAAAAAGGATTTGAAGGCCCTCATTTCCACTGATGGCAAGGTTGGCGATTATGCGTGGGCAGTTCTTGGCCCGACGCTTTCCTATGCCGCCAGCATCGTGCCTGAGGCTACTGCAAGTGTCGTCGGCGTCGATGAGGCGATGAAGCTCGGCTACAACTGGAAGTCCGGCCCCTTCGAGATGATCGACAAGATCGGCGTTGCCCACCTGATCGAGCGGCTCGAAGCGGATGATATGGCTGTCCCGCAGATCCTTAAAATGGCCGATGGACGCAAGTTCTACCGGATTGAGGACGGCAAGCGCCAATATCTAGGCACCGATGGTGAATATCACGATGTGGTGCGTGCCGAAGGCGTGCTGCTGCTGGAAGACATCAAGCTTTCGGCGGAGCCACTCATGGCCAATGGTTCGGCAGCTTTGTGGGATGTGGGCGATGGCGTTGTCGCGCTGGAATTTACCGGCAAGATGAACGCGCTGGACGAGCAGGTGATGAAGCTGATCCAGAACGCGATTCCGCTGGTGAAGAAGGATTACAAGGCGTTGGTCGTCTATAACGAAGGATCCAACTTCTCTGCCGGGGCCAATCTTGGCCTTGCCCTGTTCGCGCTGAACATCGCCGCATGGGGCGAAGTGGAAAAAAGCATCAAGGGCGGTCAGGATGCCTACAAGGCGCTGAAGTATGCGCCCTTCCCCGTGATCTCCGCACCGTTTGGCATGGCACTGGGCGGCGGCTGCGAAATCTGCCTCAATTCCGATGGCATACAGGCACATGCCGAAACCTACATCGGCCTTGTGG
>JBASBA010000232.1:0-5435 GCA_049650885.1 Alteraurantiacibacter sp.
GACATAGGCAGTCTCCTTTGTTGCTGCGTTGGCAGCGTTAAGAACCGGAGACTTCGAGGCCCTAGGAAAACATCAGATCAGATATCTGACCGAACGCGGCGAGCCCGCCCAATGCGATGACAAGCATCATGATTGCTAGGATGCCGATTGCAGCCAGTCTGAAATAGACGCCGTACGGACCCTCGATAATCTCCGGGGCAACGCGAAGATACTTCTCATCCGGCTTCCTCGTTTGCTGACAATTCGCGTCCGAGGTTTCTGCCGTAAGATCAGGCTCTTTGCTTGCCCTGGCCGATTGATCGGCCTCGTCGGTAGGAAACTCCACATACGGAAACTGGTATGCGGCTCTACTGGATACATTTTGTCCAGAAGCCGCGATCACTTGGTAGGCCGCAGCCAACTCGTTACGGGACGTTACACCTAGTTTCTTCCGCGCTGCTGCTATGCGCTGGTCTACTGTGTAATGGGAAATGCCCAGAATTCTGGCAATTTCCTTTGATGTCTTGTGCTGTATCAAAAGGTCCAGCACAGCTCGTTGCTTCGCCGTAATCGCGCGCGACCTTCCATCGAAAGATGGGTCCTCAGTCAATGGCATCCCCTGTTTTGACCCTTGGTGAACAAATTAACCATTCTGCTCGGCGCTTCAACTTACCAATATGTAATGCGTAGAAGTAGCAGCCGATTCAGCGTCTTGCTGCGCCGTGTTTGGGTGCGATCCAAGATGGGGCAGGTTGATTTCTCAACTTTTCCTAAACGTCCCGTTCCGTGCTCCAACCCGGCGCTTGACAGTCACATTGACTATTTGTCTGGCCTCAAGCGCCAGCGTTCGCCTCCGCTCACTTGGCTATCCTCCGCTTCGCGACGGGCGCGCGTTCGCGCTTGCGACGCGCTAGCGCGCGCCGAGTATTGCCGGACAAATTAGGCTTTCCTACTGTTCGGGAAGGCTGCTCCACCCCAGCGCATGACCGACACCCATCTTGTTTGTTTGCCCCTCAAGCACCGGGCGGAGCGCGTCCGCGCTCCTTGGCTTTCCTCGCATAGGCTCGGGCGGCCGGTCGGCCTTGCGGGCCTGCGGCCCGAATTATCGCCCGATAGTGGAGGCTGTGCATGACTGAGTTGCCCAAGCGCCCGCGCGCCAACCCCGCGCAGGGCACCTCCTACGTCACCGCCCCGCCCTCGCCCGTCGCGGCGTCCGATCCGCTGCTCGATTTCGCGCCTGTTCCGCATGTCGCTCCGCGCAAAAATTCCATCACGCCCGATCGGCAGCGCAAGTTCATCGCCCATCTTGCCGCCACCGGCATCGTCAAACAGGCTGCCAAGCACATCGGCGCCAGTCTGGAGGCGCTCTACAAGCTGCGCCAGAAGGCCGGGGCGGAGGAGTTCTGCGCTGCGTGGGACAAGGCGGTGGATCGCGGCATCACCCGGCTGGAGGATTGCGCGCTGGCCCGCGCGATAGAGGGGGAGGAGCGGCTGGTCGTCTCCAGCGGCAAGGTGATGGGCACGGAGCGGCGGCATAACGAGGCGCTGGTGATGTTCTTCCTGCGCCATCGCCGCGCGGATCGCTACGGCCCCGACATCGCGCCCGGCCATCCCCTCTACGAACGCGTCCGCGCAGAAGTGCTGGCGGAGGAAGCCGCCAAACGGCCCAGCAAGGAAGAGGTGCTCGCCCGCCTCAACGCCAAGCTGGATCGCATGGTGGAGCGGCGCAAGGCGGCGGATCGTTTGTTGGGCGATTGTGCGCAAGAGGATTGAGCCGGGCGGCGTTTCGTTGTAGAACCGGACAAAATCAATCTGGACCGCCAGAGTTCCCGGGAGAACCAAGCCAATGATGCGCCGTCTTGCAATCGCACTCGCCTCTACCGCCGCAATGGCCCTTGCCGTGCCCGCTACCACCCCCGCACTGGCGCAGGAACGCCCTGCCGATCTGGCGCAGTTGCCCGCCGTCCCCACCGATTACACACCCGATCGCCTGCCCTGGGGAGACTGGGATTTCACCGGCACCTTCCCGATAGAGCCGATCAACAACGGCCACATCCTGTTCCAGCGCCCCGCCCATTACGGCGACAGGTTCTGGGTGACGGACGAGGAGTTTGACCGCCGCCTCGCCGCAGCACGCGGGAATGACGGCAGTTTCACGCAGGCGAATGACAGCGGCATCGGCGCATCCGGCACCAGCGGGCTGGAGCAATGGTTCCTCGATACGCCCTGGGCAAAGTCCACGAGTATGCTGGTCTCCCCCGCCGACGGGCAGTTGCCTGCCCTCACCCCGCGCGCGATGGAATTGTTCCAGCAGGGCCGCAGCGGCTGGGTGCCGGGACAGGGTTACGACTGGGTAGACGATTTCGACAGCTGGGATCGCTGCGTATCGCGCGGCTTCCCCGCCTCCATGTACCCGTTCCGCTACAACAACGGTATCCGCGTGTTCCAGTCACCCGGCACGATCACCATCATGCTGGAGATGCTCGGCACCCGCGTGGTGAAGCTGTATGACAGCCAGGAAGCCGCCCGCGCCGCCAAGTGGGAGGAGCCGATCGAGGCCTGGATGGGCAACAGCCGTGGCTGGTGGGATGGCAAGACGCTGGTGATCGAGACGACGAACATCGTCTCCGGCGACGCGGCAACGGAGGATGTGTTCGAACGCTCCGCCGCGCCGCTCAACATGGCCACCCAGTTCACCGGCACGATGGATGTGCCCGCCTTCAACACCGTGCCGATGAGCACGCAGGCAATGACGGTTGAACGCCTGACGATGACCGGCCCCGACACAATCATCCACGAACTCACCTACTCCGATCCGCAGGTGTATGTGGAGCCGTGGACCACCCGCCTCGCCTGGACGCGGGACGAGGATTACCAGTTTTTCGAATACGCCTGTCACGAAGGCAATTACATGCCGCGCGATTACATCAGCGCCAGCCGCGCGCAGCAGGCCCGCGTCGACGCCGGCGAAGAGGAAGCGGTAACAGCGCAGAATGACGACCGCAGCCGCTTTGCGCAGCCTTTCGACCACGATCCCGGCATCGGTCCGCGCCCTGGCCCCCCTCCTGTTGGCGGTGATGACGAGGAAGAGGACGGAGCGTAATCGAGGCGCTGCCTCTCAGTTCCGCGTCATGATGACGCTTGCACCCTCCATCCCGTATGCGCCGCGCATGGGAACGATCGCGCAATGCACGCTGAGCGGTTCAGCCTTGTTTGCCATCAGGCGCACGTCGCAGTTGCGGGCGCAATCGTCTTCGAAAACCTCGTCCAGCGTATTGATGAAGGAGTGCTGGTTTTCGCGCACGACAAGATCGCTTATCCGCACGCCTGCAAGTTTCTTGCGCGAAAGTTGCAACCACTTCTCAAGCGAACTGTCGAACGTTTCGATCATGCCGCGTGGCGACAGGCTGAGATAGCTGACGCACGGATGGCGTTCGATCGCCTCCAGCATTGCGGCCTTGGCGTCGGCCATCCTGTATCGCTTCACCTCTTCCGTGATATCACGAAACATTATGACCAGACGATCTCCGAACGGGATGGTCTGGAAATTCACCCAGCGACCCTTGCGACGCGGAGATGGCAAATCGGCCATCAGCGTTTCCTTGGCCTCGAACGTGCGGCGGTATTGCGTCTGCATGACGCTTCCCTCCAGTTCGGGGATTGCTTCCAGCAGATTGGCGCCGGGCCGTAGCGTCTGCAGGCCAAGAAACTCCTTCGCCCTCTGGTTGGCGTAAAGGATTTCCTCATTCGAATTGCAAAGTATCAAGCCTTCCCTCAGCCATTCCGAAAGTCCGGTGAGCTTTGTATCCATAGCCACATCGCCACCAGCGCCATCAGACCGGGTCAGCTGCTGATACAGGCGCGCGCCGATCAGGATATGCGATGTTCGTCCATGGCTTGTGATCTGGACAGGTGAGGTCAATGATATTTCGCGCCATTTCGCGAACGAGCGGACGATTTCGGCAGACGAGACGACCGAACCCGGTTCGCGCGTATCGTCATCAATGTCAGCGGAGCCAACAGGTTCACCTTCGGACATATCGCTCCTTCACGCAAACCCACGTCTAGGTATGTTGACCTATCAAAATATATAAGCAAAAAAAAGCGTTACTGAAAAATTCGGTAAACCGTGCCCCGTTATTTGTACCTGCGAGTTCGCGATTGATTGTCCGCGCCGCCCGACAATAGACAGTGTCGGAAAAAAGAATACCTGCTGCGCTGTAGTATGTCGCGGCCTGCGAATATTTTTGCGTGTCAAACCGGAGCAAATTAATCCTTCGCGGTTCACGGCTGCGGATTAGTTGCCTTGCGTGACCATCAGCGTGTACGCACCGCTTGTTCCGCCGTAACCCTGCGCACGGATACGCAGCCTGTCCAAAAGGCCAGGCTGATCTGCGAACACGCCCAGGTTTACCCGCAACAGTGCATCCAGATCGCCCGCGCCATCATCGTCGCGTTCCACCACGGCAAATCCCAATGGGGTATCAAAGCCGATCTCAAGGTAGGAATCGATCTGCCCGCCAAAGTCGGGGTCGCCCGCACCATTGCCGCTCATGCGGATCGAAACATCTCCGGTTCCGGCGCGGATCGCGGATTTCGCCGCATCGCTTAATTGATAGTCGATGTGAGCCGGGACGAGAGAGGCATCGCCTGCTTCATCGGACATCGCGGCCAGCAATCCGCTGGCCTCGTCGTCAAAACCGATGACCTGCAGGGGCAATCGCGCTGCGGCCTGCGGTTGCTGGCGCACACGGAACCGATAGTCACCCTCGCTGTCACCCAGTCCGCTGGCGGCAATGGTGTAGGTGCCGTTGTGCGTAAAAGTATGACGCACCAATGCATTCAGGCCTTCACCGCCATCGTCGTCCACCGCGATTGTCTCGCCGCTTTCATCGCGCAGCTCCAGATATGGATCAAGATCGCTATCGATGGCCACCAGCGCCATGTCTACCGACTGCCCGGCCCGGCCTTCCATGGTGAACAGATGCTCACCGCCCATGAGCGTGCCCGTTTCGCGCGCGTCGAAGCCGACATTGCGGATCGCAGGGAGCGCATAGTCACTTGTGGACAGGCGCAGATCGAAACTGCCACGGTAGCCGCCCTCGTCCTCGGCCCATTCGGCGTCGAAGCTGTCCACCTCTATGGTGACACGGCGGCTGCGGTCTTCGGCAGCGATGCGGGTGCGGGCATTGAGATTGTCGCCGCCGTCATCGTCTTGCGCGATCAGTTCGCCACTCGCATCCAGAACGCGCAGCAACGGATCGAACCCGTCGCGCGCAATCGCATCGATCTGCAAGGTGGTGTTGGCAGGAACGGTAAGCGCGAATACACTCGCCTGGCTGTCCACCTCTCCCTGGAAAATCCGCACGTCACTTTCTGCGCCGTCCAGATCACGGATCTGCGCCGTGGCCGGGGTTGCAAAAAGAATGCTGGCCCCTGCCAGCAGCAGTGCAGCA
>JBASBA010000233.1:0-5204 GCA_049650885.1 Alteraurantiacibacter sp.
AACGCGCAGTCCGCAGGTGCCGCGCAGCGAAGCGGAGCGAACAGCACCGAGGACGCTCCGACGGAGGTCGGAGCGAAAAACAAGCCAAGGCGCGGAACCTTGGCGCCGCTCTGCGGGCAAACGAACAAGTTACTCCTGTAACAAAATTCTTCCCTCTCATTCCTCACAACGATAGAGGCACATGGGAACTTCCGGTAAGCGGTAACGCTAAGGGAGTCGCGGTGCCAAGCGTGGTACTGCGTGCAAGAGGAGACAGGCAGGCATGGCGAAAACTGGCAGCAAATCCGCGGCTTTCAAGGATCTTACCAAGGAAGAGCGGGGCTTCGCCGGCGTGCTGAAAGACCGGATCAGCGATTCCCTGCTGCCCGGCGAGAAATTGCTGGATGGCGAAAGGCTGGATGAAGCCGCCGCATTCGTGGTGGAGGCAGCGCGCACCCGCGAGGACGGCAAGCCCGCCATCCTCATCCGTTCGGAGGCCGATGGCAGGCGTTACATGCGCATCGCCATCGTCAACAAGGACATGCCGTTCCTGGTGGATTCCATCGCCGCTGCCATGGCCGCGCGCGGATTGGCCATCGATGTGCTGGTCCACCCCATCCTGCCCGTGCGCCGCCGCGACGATGTGCTGATCGATGTGCCCGAGGGCGACGCCACTGGCGAGAAGAAGGAAAGCTGGGTCTATATCGAGACCGCGCGTGTCGACGCAAAGGAACGACGCGAGCTGGAAACCGAGTTGCGTGCAGCCATACTGGACGTTCGCGCCACAGTGGCAGACTGGCCGCAGATGCGTGACGCGATGGCCAGCGATGCTGACCGTCTGCCCGATGCCGAAGGCGCCGCCCTGCTGCGCTGGCTGGGCGATGGCATGATGACCCTGCTGGGCCATGTCACCCGAACACGCGACGGCAAGACCACCGACGCATACGGCATTTGCCGCCGCTCTACGCCCGATCTGCTGGCAGACGATGCCTTTGAAAAGGCGTTTGCATGGTTTGACGGTGACAAGGGCCACCAGGGCCGCGCACCCTTGATTATCAAGGCCAATCGCCTGTCCAAGGTTCACCGCCGTGTGCCCCTGGATATCTTCATCGTGCCGCTGGTGGAAAAAGGCCGGGTCGAGGCGCTGAGCGCTCATGCCGGTATCTGGACGAGCGCGGCGCTGGTCGCCTCTCCCGATAGTGTGCCCGTACTGCGCCAGCAGTTGAAGATCATCATGGACAGGCTGGATTTCGAACCCGGCAGCCATGATTACAAATCGCTGGTCCACGCCCTTACGGCGCTGCCGCATGATGTGATCATCAGCTTTTCCGACGACGACATCACCCGTGTCGCCACGGCCATGATGGGCCTTGCCGACCGTCCGCGACCGCGCGCCACGCTGGTAACGGCGCCGCTGGGGCGCCATGTCTTCGGCTTCGTGTGGCTGCCCCGCGATATGCTATCTACCGCCGTGCGCCTGCAAGTGCAGGACATGCTGGAAAGAGAGACCGGCGCGAGCACGCTGGACTGGAGCCTGATGGTGGAGGGCGGAAACCTTGCCCTGCTGCGCTATGTCATGGATTTCCGCGGCAAGAGCACCACCGCCGATTCCGCCGCCGTCGATGCAGCGCTGGGCGCCATGCTGCGCGGCTGGCAGGATGCCGTCGAGGATGCCCTGTCGAAAACGGAAGAACCCAGCCGCGCCGCTGCGCTGGCCGTTCGCTATGCCGAGAGTTTCCCGACATTCTATCGCAACACCTACAGTCCGGCAGAAGCGGCTGCCGATATCGCGCGACTGCGCCAGCTTTCCACGCAGGCGGAGGAGGGCGATCTGGGCCGCGATGTCCGGCTGTATCATTCCAACGCGGACGGAGACGATCTGCTGCGGCTGAAGGTTTACCAGCATCACGGCAGCCTGCCGCTGTCTGATGCGGTGCCCGCTCTGGAGAACTTCGGCTTTCGCGTATTGTCTGAAATCCCTTCCAGCCTGGAGGGGGCAGACGCGGGCACGATCCACGATTTCACCCTCGCCCTGCCTACCGGCCTGACGCATGGCGAAGTGCTTTCGCGTTCGGCGGATATCGAGGACGCTATTTCCGGCGTATTGAACGAGCGCGCCGAGGACGACGTGTTCAACCGCCTGGTGATCGTTTCCGGCCTGCTGTCCAAGGAAACGGACTGGCTGCGCGCGTTTTATCGCTATTTGCGACAGGCCAACATTGCCTTCACCATCTACACCGTGGTGGACGCGCTGGCCGGTGCGCCCAAGGTAACCCGTGGGCTGATCGACCTGTTTACGGCTCTGCACGATCCCGCTGCCAAGGGTGACAGGGACAAGGCAACAGAAGCGCTGAATGACGAGATTCGCGCCGGTCTTGGCGAAGTGACCGCCATCAATGACGACCGCATCCTGCGCCTGTACTGGGCGACGCTGCGCGCTATCCTGCGCACCAATGCCTTTGCCCCGTTTGCAGCAGAGGCGCTGGCCTTCAAATTCGATTCCTCAGCTGTGCCCGGCCTGCCAAAGCCTGTGCCGTGGCGCGAGATTTTCGTGTATTCGCGCCGGGTGGAAGGCGTGCATCTGCGCGCAGGCCCTGTGGCGCGCGGGGGAATCCGCTGGTCAGACCGGCGCGACGATTTCCGCACAGAAGTGCTGGGCCTGATGAAGGCGCAGAAGGTGAAGAACGCCGTGATCGTGCCAACCGGCGCGAAGGGCGGCTTTTATCCCAAGCGCCTGCCCAATCCTGCCGTGGATCGCGATGCCTGGTTTACCGAGGGCAAGGAAAGCTACAAGCTCTACATCCGCACCTTGCTGTCGATCACCGACAATTACGAAGGCGACAAGGTGATCCATCCGCAGGACGTGGTGATCCACGACGGTGACGATCCCTATTTCGTGGTGGCCGCGGACAAGGGCACGGCCACCTTCTCCGACACGGCAAACGCCATCGCGATGGAGCAGGATTTCTGGCTGGGCGATGCCTTCGCCAGCGGCGGCTCCAACGGGTACGACCACAAGGAGATGGGCATCACCGCCAAGGGTGCATGGATTTCTGTCCAGCGCCACTTCCTGGAAATGGGAGTGGATGTGCAGACCGATCCGGTGCGCGTGGTGGGCTGCGGCGATATGTCGGGCGACGTGTTCGGCAACGGTATGCTGCTGTCGAAATCGATTCTGCTGATTGCCGCATTCGACCATCGCCACATCTTCATCGACCCCGATCCCGATCCGGCCGCCAGCTGGAAAGAGCGCAAGCGCCTGTTCGAGATGGAGCGTTCGAACTGGGCCGAATATAACGAGAAGCTGATTTCCAAGGGTGGCGGCATATTTGCGCGCACCATGAAGCGGATCACGCTTTCAAAGGCTGCGATGGCCGCGCTGGGGCTTGAGGACAGCGATCTGAAGGATGGCGGGATCGATCCTGAAAGCCTGATCGCCGCAGTCCTGAAAAGCCCGAATGACCTTATCTGGTTCGGCGGTATCGGTACCTACATCAAATCCTCTGACGAGAGCAGTGCAGAGGTCGGCGATCCTGCAAATGACGGGCTGCGCGTGAACGGCGAAGACCTGCGCGCGAAAGTTATCGGCGAAGGTGCCAATCTTGGCGTAACGCAGGCCGGGCGCATTGAATTTGCCCTGGCCGGTGGACGCATCAATACCGATTTCATCGACAATTCCGCTGGCGTCGATTGCTCTGACAACGAGGTCAACATCAAGATCGCGCTGGCTGCCGCACGCCAGGCCGGTCGCCTGTCCGAAGAACGGCGCAATGCGCTGCTGAAGGATATGACCGAAGAGGTCGCTGCACTGGTGCTGGAAGACAACCGCTTGCAGGCGCTGGCGCTTTCCATCGCAGAACAGGGCGGCAGCCGCACGGTAGGCGCGCAGGCACGCCTGATCGAGACGCTGGAAGAACTGGGCGGGCTTGACCGTCATAACGAGGGCCTTGGCGATGCAGAGGATCTGAAGCGGCGCGCAGGCGACGAACGCGGCCTCACCCGGCCTGAACTGGCCGTGCTGCTGTCGCATTCCAAGCTGGTGTTGCAGGATGCGGTAGAGGCCAGCCCCCTGGCAAAGGATGATGCGGCAGACCCGCTGGTGCTGGGCGATTTCCCGCCGCAGATGCAGGAAAACTTCCGCAATCAGTTGCTGGAGCACCGCCTGCGTAACGAGATCGTGGGCACAGTGGTTGCCAACAAGGTCGTGAACCGGATGGGAATGCTGCATCCCTTTGAACTGGCGGAGGAAGAAGGCGCGGGACTGGATACCGTGGGCAGTGGCTTCATTGCCGCCAGCAAGCTGTTGGGCATGGAAGAGCTCTGGTCTGCCCTGGATACCACGCCAATGCCGGAAACCGCGCGTCTGATGCTGTTCGATCAGACGGCGCTGGCATTGCGCGGCCATATCGCAGACCTGCTGCGTGCAGGCGGCGGTACGATCTCGCCCTCTGCCCTGCGCGAGGAGATCGGTGACACGGTAACGCAGTTGACCGACAAGGTGGACAGCCTGCTGGGTGACGAGGCGCGCAAGCATGTGGAAGGCATCGCCAACCGGATGGTGGAAAAGGGCGCGCCGGAGAAGCTGGCGACCGATGTTGCACAATTGTTCGCAATTGACGGGGCCATCGGCATCGCCCGCCTGGCAAGCGAAACCGATGTTGCGCCGATCGACCTTGCCAACGCCTTTATCAAGCTGGGCACCCTGCTGGGCATCGACTGGGCACAATCGCGCGCTGCCATCATGTCACCATCAGACCCGTGGGAGCGGCTGCTGGTGGCGGGCCTTGCGCGTGATTTCCAGGCAATGCGATTTGAATTCCTGCGCGGCCTTGCCAGAAAGCGCGGCAAATCCGCCGGTGACCCGCTGGCGTTGATCGAGGAGTGGGCAGAAGCGAACGAAGTGCCGGTGAAGCAATTCCGGCGCATGATCGCCCGTGCACAGGCAGCCACACCCATTGCACCTGCAATGCTGGCACAGATCGCCAGCCAGGCCCGCAACCTGTTGCAAGGATAACCTTGTGCAGCGCCTCACGCTTGACGTTCAGGGCTATACTGGCCAACGCTTGGCGTCATGAGTGATTATGATGTTGTGATCGTGGGTACAGGGCATGGCGGCGCGCAAGCTGCCATTGCCCTGCGCCAGAACGGCTTCGAAGGCTCCATCCAGATGATCGGGCGCGATCCGATGCCGCCTTACGAACGTCCGCCCCTGTCGAAGGAATATC
>JBASBA010000234.1:0-6697 GCA_049650885.1 Alteraurantiacibacter sp.
GATTTACCCTGAGATCAGGAATGGTAGGCCAACGGAATGTCGCGCCGCCGCGGCGGTCAATCGCTGGCGCCGGAGTCCTCGATCAGCCTCGCTGCCTCATGCACCAGCGCAGCCTCCGGCCCAAGCGCGTCGGCCAACAGGTCACGCGCCTCTCGCGCCTCGTCCGTCGCCTCTTGCCTCAGGCCCGCCCCGAGAAGTCCGTGCGCCCACCTCAAGCGAACGCGCCCGCTCCAGAGCCTCGCGCCTTCGGAAAGCGTCTCCGCGCGCTCAAGTGCGATCCGGAACGTGTCTCGCGCCTCGCCGACACGGCCGAGACAGGCCCGGCAGTCGGCAAGACTGGCGAGGCACATGATCGCGTGCGTATGAACCTCGCTGAGCGCGGTCTTGAAGACTTCAAGTGCCTGCTCGAAGAGCGCCTCGGCCTCGGCGTTGCGGCTCATCGCTCGACGGACATAGGCGAGGTTGTATAGCGTCGTGGCGTAGGCTGGATGCGCCTCACCGAACGCGGTTTTCTTAATTGCGAGAGCCTGCTCGAAGAGCGCCTCCGCCTCGAGGTTGCGGCCCATCGCCTGCCGGACACTGGCAAGTTCGTCCAGCGTATCTGCGTAGTCGGGATGGGCATCTCCAACGGCGGCCTGGTTGATTTCCAGCGCCCGCTCGTAGAGCGCCTCCGCCTCGGTTTGGTGACCCATCGCCAGGTGGGCCCCAGCAAGTTGATGCAGCGTTGCGGCGTAGTTGGTGTGCGCCTCGCCGAGCCCGGTCTTCTGGATCTCGAGCACCTGCTCGAAGAGAGACGCCGCCTCGGCGTTGCGGCCCATCGCCTGGCGCCCCCAAGCGAGCGAGTAAAGCGTCATGGCAAAGTCAGGATGGGCTTCGCCGAGCGCAGCCTTCTTTATCTTCAGCACCCGACCGAGAAGCGCGTCCGCCTCGGCAGAGCGACCAAGCGATTGGCGGGCTTGGGCGACGCTTTGCAGCGTCTCGGCGTAATCGAGGTGTTCCTCGCCGAGCGCGATTTTCTTGATTGCGAGAGCCTGCTCAAAAAGCGCCTCCGCCTCGTCAAAGCGACCCATCGATAGGTGGACCCCGGCGCGCGCGTGCATCGTCGCGGCGTATTCGGGATGCATCTCACCGAACGCGACCTTCTCAATCGCGAGGACTTGCTCGTAGAGCGACGTCGCCTCTTTGTAGCGACCCATCGCATGGCGGACATGGGCGAGGCCGTGCAGCGGCACGGCATAGTCGGGATGCGCCTCGCCTACCGCGGCTTTGGTGATCTCGAGCGCCTCCTCGAAGAGAGACGCCGCCTCGGCGTTGTGGCCCGTCGCTTGGCGGACGAGCGCAAGGGCGTGCAGCAACCACGTCCGGTCGGCAGACGGCTCTGCGAACCGATCAAGGGCACCCCAATGAACCTTTTCAAGCGTGCGCCACCGGGCGGCCGCATGGAAGGGTTTGTAGGCGTCCTCGATCCACTCGATCAGATGGTCTCTGCTCAGCCGTGCAGCGTGCCTACAGGATGCAACAAACGCCCGTTCCGCCTCAGACGTGACCGAGAGCGCGTCCGGCACGCGGGCGCGCGCGGCGTAGCGCTCGAAGAGGCATTCGTGAACACGCGCGAAGAACTCAGCCCGTTCGGTTTCGTCCTGATCCTGGAGCGCCTCACGCATCAGCGCGTGCATGACCAGGCGACCGTCCGAGCCTTCGGTCATGAACGAGCGCCGCTTCAGCCGCGCCCAGTTGACGTTGCCCGCGCCGCCGAGAAAGGCCTCGGCCAGGTCGAGGAACAGCCGCTCCGACAGGCTCTCGGAGTAAGAGGCCAGGAACAGCTCGCGCCGCTCCTCCGGGGGCAGGTGGTCGAGGAAACGCTCGCGCACCTTGACGGGGGTCGTGCCGAAATCCTCCAGAACAGGGGTCTCGCCCCGTTTCAGGATGTCCTCGTAGGTCGAGACCGCGAGGTCGAGATGGTGAGGAAGCCCCTCGGCGGAGCCGACGATCCGCGCGCGGATGTCCGCCTCGGGGATCGGCACCTGGGCGAGGAAGCTGTCCGCGTCCTCGGCCGACAGCGCGCCGAGGAGATGCTGGTCGAGCACGTCCTCCCAGCGATTGTCGAGCTCGTCCCATCGCAGCCGGTCGCGGCCGAAAATTAGGATCAGCGCGCCGGGGGTCTCGCGGACCAGCGTCTGGAGCCAGTCGTCGCCCCGAAGTTCGCCCTGGCCAAGCTTCTCATGGGTGTCGACGGTGATCACTATCCGCGGGCAGCCGATCTCGGCGCGGGCGCGCCAGATGTCGAAGCCCAGATATTGCGGCAGGCGCTCGGCCAGATCGGAGGGTGAGATCTGGTCGAGACCGGCCAGCTTGCCCTTCACCTCCCGGCTCGACCACCAGTCGCCGAGCCGGCCCGTTAGGCGGGCGCCATACTTGTAGAGTAGGTTGAGTCCCGGCACGGCGAGAGAGATCCCTTCGACAGCCATATCGACACCCGCCTCCGACCAGTCGAGCATGTCGTCGACGATCTGGCTCTCGCCGCGGCGGTAGAGCTGGGGGTGAACCTGCCGCATGTTCTCGCCGGGCCGCTCGAGCGCGAAGTGGCGCGCGAAGGCCAGGTCGAAGGTCGGGAAGCTCATGCCCTGGCCGGCGAGATCGCCGCGAAGCTTCAGCATCGCGTCCTCGAGCCGGCGGTGTCGCAGGACGTTGAAGTCGAGACCGGCGAGCGCCACGTCCGGATTGCCCGCGATCCGCCGGCGGATCTCGTCATTGAGGCTCGACTTGCCCTGGCCGCCGACGCCGTGCCAGCAGATCACCCGGTGATCGTCGCGCTCCTGGCCTTCGGCGAATGCCTGCTCGAAGAGGGCGATGGGCTCCTCGCGGTCGGTGAAGACGCGCTGCGCCTCAAACGGTTTTTCGCCGTGGGAATGAAATGCCATGAAATCCGCTCTCGCGCAGCAATGCGGGCAGCATGGCGGGACCCATGGTAGGGATCAAGAAAACCTTCACATTCCCGCTTGTTCGGCCTGCGGATCATGACGCTCTGAGGTGGCTGGTTCGAGTCTGCCGGGTCCTGCCTGATGTGAACCCGCGCTATGACGCCCTGATCACATCCGCCGGTTGCATCCCTGCCATACGAACCTCAAGCCACCGGATGTAGCCGTTGAGGTTCTTCGTTGCCGGTCCGCAGAAGGGCTCGATGAACTTGCCGTAGCGGGCGTGGAGAGAGTTCACGTTCTGGATGTGATAGCAGCCTGCCGCGACACGCGTGCCGGGCTTGCTCCCGACCACGACGTGCTCCAGGCCGCGCGCCGCCGCGAGATCCTTGTAGCCATTGCCTCCATCCGAGCAAAGCACGGCATCGCCCGGCACGAGGGGCTTCATGGCGCGTTCCACGGTGGCACTCTTGCGGTTCGGCAATCGGAGGAAGAGACGAGACCCACCGCGGTCAGCGACGGTGAGAATGGGGAGTTGCCACCTCGAGAGACCGCGCATCATCTTCAACCCTTGCGTGGTGAAATCTTCCCACCGTGGGCGCGGTGGCTGGGGGGCATTCTGCGGATCGGCGAAGTGTCGGGCCCATTCGCGCGATCCCTTTCGCGACTCCCGTTGGTAGGTTTCATCCGCCTCGATGATCCCCGAGAAGCTCGCCGCTACGCTGCTGTTCCCGATGATCGAGAAGACGAGCATCCGCCAGCGCCAGATCGTGTATTTGTTGAGGTCGAGCTGCTTGGCGAGCTTGCGCACCGATTGCGGCGCGGAGCTGCCCAGCATATTTCCCACCGCCACCATGAACAGGTCAGGGCGATGGATGCGCCAGATGACGCTCCCGGTTCGTCCTAAATAGGTCTTCTGGCAGCTGCCGCATCGGTAACGCTGGATCTTGGTCCGGGTGCGACCCCACTTCTGGCACCGCGGGTCGCCGCAGAAGGGGGACTTGTGTTCCCGGTCTGTACGTGCCTCGATTTCCGAGATCGTCTCCGTCTGCCGTCGAAGCTCCAGGATCTTCGTCTGGGCGTCCTCGATCTGGGCTGGATTCAGTTCTTCGAGGGTGCCGAGAAAACGGCGAAAGTCGTGGTGTAGCAAGGGCATCCTCCGCGGCAAAAACGGAGTAAGATAGGCCCTTTCAGGTTAAGGCAAAGCGAACCAACACGGTTTGCGGACACCCCCAAAATTAAGCAAGGGGCGCACTGAAGCGGGGTGGCGAAACCGAAGTCTTTTTTCGCCGATATCTCGTGGGTGGGCGGAGTGGCCTGCTGCCGGTAGCGTGGACAACAAGTCAATTTATCACCGAGCGTCCCTCGAACTCCATCGGGCTAAAATAGCCCAGTTTCGAGTGATGGCGCTTCGGGTTGTACAGGCGGTAGAGCGGCGGCCTTGCCGCTGTGCCAGCCAGCCATCATCACCGCAGCCACGACCAAGGCGGCATCGCCATCTGCCTTCATAGCCCCGCCGACAATACGTGGGAAGAAGGGGTCAAAGACCGTGGCGACATAGAACCAGCCTTTCGCGCTCCGGCCGGGGGTCAAATCCGCCAGCCATTCCTGGTTGGAGTGATCCGCTTGGAACTCCCGCGCCAGCGGGCTGTCGGCGATGACGGACCGTCCCGTCATCCGTCTGCTGACCTTGGCGGCGACGCCGCGTTCGGTCAGCGGCTTCACAGCCTCGATCCTGAATTCGCGGCTGAAAGTCCCACGTCTATGATCTTATCGTCGTGTCCACGGGACCGGTAGCACACCAATCCGCTACGGCAGTGATCTACGATCAAATATCATACCAGTGTTAGTTTCGACGTTTTGTTCAGCACTTGCTCTAAAAGGTGTAGAGCAGCGCGATTCCCGTCTTGGAGAACCTCGAAACACCCGGTCGTATCGATGACCGTCGCCAGTTGCTTCGGTGAAAGCTCGATCCCCAGATAGACCGCTCTACGGCCGATCGCCCATGTAGCATCGATGACGCGTCCGGATGTCGGACAGAGGTTCCACGCGTGATAGATTGGCAATTCGCCCAGTGCGATATCCCATCCGTAACCTTCGCAATGGCGGTGTCAGCATAGCGTGTTGGCGCGCCTTCGTTTTGCCCAAGACGGCCAATATTGCAGCTCCAGGCCTACTGGAGGACCGCCATGCACAAGACCGCTTTCGCAGAACTCGTTTCAAGGCTTCGGCTCCTGACGCCACAGCAGCTCGCCCAACTTGGCACAGCCGTGACAGGCTCCCAACGGCAGGTCGAGGCCGTGCTCGCTCTCGATGCTCGCTGCGGGCAGGAAACCGGCCAAGGCTGCCCGCGCTGCGCCTCTTCGAAGCGGTGCCGGTGGGGGCACACCCGGACCGGCGCGCAGCGCTGGAGGTGCGGTGACTGCAACGCCACCTGGTCAGGCCTGACCGGAACGCCAATCGCCGGCATCCGCAGGCCCGATCTCTTCATCGACCTCGTGCGGAATATGATGGAGGCTGAGAAACCCTGGTCATGCCGCAAGGCGGCCGAGGAACTGGATATCTCGCGGCACACGGCCTGGCGGTGGCGCATGACGATCATTCGTCTCCTGCCCGCGGAACAGGTGGGTGTGATGTCAGGCATCGTCGAAGCCGATGAAGCCCGGCAGCGCGAAAGCAGAAAGGCGTCTCGGGAATGGGTGCGATATCAGGCAGATCCCCTGAATGTGCCGCGTCCGCCGCGGGAGCCGTGGCGCTTCTACAAGAGCCGGAATGCCACCGTAAAGGCACCTCCTGGTGGTTGGCTGGCGTGGAACAAGAACCTCGTGGCGGTCACCGACAGGGGCGGACATCGCGCGTTCGAAGCGGTGAACCAGGTGACCGAGCAAGAAGTATCCGCAGCCCTGCTTCCGACGATGGCACCGGACGCCGTGCTCTGCACGGATGGTCACGCTACCTACGAAAAGATCGCAAAAGTCACCCGCATCACGCACTTCGCGTTGAATGGCGGGAAGCGGTCGCGCCGCACGCCGAAGACCCATCACATCAACACTGTGAATGCCCTCATCAGCCGCTATCGGGACTTCATCCGACCATTCTGCGGCCCCGCCTCACAAAATCTCAAGGCCTACGGCCGCTGGCACGCAGCCCGCGAAAACGGCGATCGCGACTATCTATCGGTTTTCAAAGCCTTCCTCGACGCACCCCGGCCCGCCAACACGCTATGCTGACACCACCTTCGCAATATCGAAACCCATGGGAGACGCTCAGGGCCCACGCGTTTCGGAAGCACTGTCGGCTGGGCGCCTTTTTCACGTTCGCCGGAAGTTCATGTCCGCCCCAGCTCCTCCCTCTGCTGCGCAAGTAAGTGGCGAGAGGCAGCTTTCCGAACGGGCCCGAAAAGGTACGGTCAATCAAATCGAATGAATGGGTATCGTTCATCTTGTCTCTCCTGTGTGATGTCAGGAGATTGCTCTTCCCGATCGTCTGGAAAAATCTACTGGGAAGTCTTGACTCAAGGCATTATTCGTTTTTTCTGCCGTAGCCCCCCTTGCCGGGCCTTCGAGGTACCGGTCGCTGGAAACGACGTCCCTCTCGGCCTCGGAAAAAACGGAGCGCATTCGGCAGATCCAAGAAGCGCACTCCGTCATGTCCGGCAGTCTGGGGAACCTGCATGCTCAATTTGCGCGCAGACGTCTCGATCCGCTTGGGCATGTAGCTATTGGCGTAGCCGTGAATCTCGGGCATGCGCTCGCAATCGCCCGCGCCGAGACACCGCC
>JBASBA010000235.1:0-2320 GCA_049650885.1 Alteraurantiacibacter sp.
CGGAGAGCCGAAAGACACTACGGGTATTCCCCTGCCGCAAAAGCAAGTGCCAGTTTTCGCACGGGGTGCCCCGCACCGCCCATAAAACAGTCACCCACTTTCGCGGCCGCGCTCCGACAGTCGCCTCCTCAAACCGGGCCAAGCTCACATCAACTCATTCCACCGCCCGGACCGCCAGTTTATGGCCTACCCACGAAGCCATGCGCAACCGGCAGTTCCGGACGGTTCCATGGCCCCTCACATCCATAAGCGGTTTGAATAGACGGCACTCGGTATTGGGCCGAGCGCACAGTCAAGGAGTTTCGGCTAGCATAATTGATCCCAAACAAAAAACATCAAAAGCTATGACAAAGCACTACAAATGTATTACTTAGCCGAAAACTATACGTAGCTATGGCGGAAGAAAAGAAAAGCGTCCATCAAAAGTTTGCTGAAGTGTTAGAAGCACTCGGCACCAATGCCTATCAGCTAAGCAAACACTTAGGACTCAATAGTCCAGATAAGTACTACAAAATAGAGAAAGGACAGGTCAAACCCAGCTTTGATACCCTGGCCCAGATTATTGGCTTGTATCCACAGGTGAACGTCAACTACTACTTCAAAGACGATGCACCCATGTTTGAAGAACCCAAGTCAATCTACACTCAATCACCTTCGCCAACCGACGATCTAGCATCCTTACGTATCAAACACCTGGAGCAGAAAATTGCCATGTTGGAAGCTCAGAACGAAGAACTTACTGCTCAATTATTCGGAAAGTAGTTGATCAGCCTACCCGGCCCCCGGCCTAATGATCTCTTTGGCTCAGGGGCCGGGTAGCCCGCACGAGCCACCGCTTCGAACCCACACGCGCGAGGCTCCAGGGGATGCCAACCACCTTCCATCCTTACCAAGTTAACCCGCCTTTCCGTTTCACGGCGATTCAAACCCTCAAGGCAAGATAAATTGCCTTCGTTCGGGGCAACCCTTGCCTCAGGCAGCCTTGACCGTTTGAGTCGGCGGGTTACGGCACTAGCGTGGGGGAAGGCTGGCAGCGGTGGTCAGCATCCCGGCGGCGGGTTCTCTTTCTATATTTTTCTTTTCCGTGGGGGAAAAGATTGACTGCGGTATGTGCAAAGGGAATGCCAAAACCTTATAAAATACGTATTTATTTATATTTACTTGTTCATGAGAGCTCATAATTGCCTTTTATAATACAACAAATATCCCTCTTTACCGCTAAAATTCTTTATTTTGTCATATATTATTACTCACTTATAGTAGATTAATACGTACAAATATATTATATTTATAGTATAGTTAATCAGTCAGGTGCACCACTGAATGACCTTTTTCTAACCATTTAAATTTGAGTAATCATGGCAAAAGTAAAGAAAGAAAGTACCGAGAATGGACAGATAGCCTCAGTAGCAGAAGCAGGTGTCTTGGTAGATACCGAGCAGTTTGTGAACTTCTTTGAGCAGGGACACGAGATACCCGATAAGCGTAACCAATTTATGAAGTTTGTGCAGGGTAAGAACCGTATTCGCTTCGTCGGCAACCCGATTTCCGGCTTTGTTTTTTACGGAAAGATAAAGCGAGAGGACGGTAGCGAAGCGTTGAAACCTTACCGAAGACGCGAGAGCGAAGGAGAGTTCTCGCTGGAGGAGATGATTAACCGTGACGTGCGTATGAAGCCCGACGGCGAGATTGAGGGCCAAAAGTACTTTGTGATGGGTTTGGTCTACAACCACCAGAAGGAGAAGGTGCAGGTACTGGAAATCACGCAGAAATCCATTCTGAAAGCTTTGAAAAGCTACGTGGAAAGCGAAGAGTACGGCCATCCGTCTGGCTACGACCTAACGATTGAAAAGAAGGGCGATGGTCTGAACACCGAGTACACGGTCATTGTGAGTCCACCCAAGCCGTTATCGGATCAGATTGTAGAAGCAGTCGGCAATACGTCCTGCGATTTGCAGAAAATCTTTGCCGGGGAGTACCCGCTTGGATAGCACAACCACCGAGGAAGGAGGCAGTTTATCCTCCTTCCTCTTTTCAAACACACTAACCAAATTAACCTATGTTAGCTAAAACCAAGAATACAAAGCCCGCCGTAGCGAACGCTACCGTAGTATCTCGCTTTGAACACGAGGTCAACAGAAAAATCAAACACCTGTTGCGCGTCATGGCAACGGTAGAAGTCGTCAACGACGAAGGCGATAAGGCAATCGTTGCCTCCGCCATTCGGGAAGGCAAGCAGTTACTCAAACAAGTCAATGCCGCCCGAAAAGCGATTACTACTCCACTACAAGAGGAGGTCAAAAGCTGGATTGCCAAAGAG
>JBASBA010000236.1:0-5925 GCA_049650885.1 Alteraurantiacibacter sp.
CTGAGCCGTGTCGTATCGTCCGTCACCTTCCCACTGGCCGTCATCGGCAGTGCCATCGCTCTGCCAATCCTCGTCATATCCTTCCTCGCCCGGCAGCGGGCCGCCGGGATAGGCCGGACGCGGGCCATCGGCCGAAGGTATGGTGGAGGAGGAAGCGGCTGGCGCGACATCGTCGTAAGTGTATGCACCATCGGCAGCAGTCCGCGTGGTGGCACGGGCGTTGCGATAGGCGGCATCGCTATGTTGCATGCCGGTCGCTACGCCGGATGATTGGGAGAAGGTGCCCGCTCCATAATCGATGTTACGGATTTGGCCGCCATTATCGATGAAACAGGTCCAGCGTTCACCGCCGTCCAGCGTGCCTGACACATTCCATCCACTGGCGGACCGCTGCGCCTGATCGACATTCTCGACGCGCCTGTTGCGATATTCCACCTGCTCGACGCACATGTCCACTGCACTTTCCACGCCGCTGCTGTCGTAATCTCCATCGCGACGGTCATCATAACGAACACGCTCACGCCGCTGGTCGCGGCGGTCCCGGTCGCGATTGTTGCTGGAAGACCCGAGGATGGCCGCCAAGGCGCCAATAACAACGACGCCGGCAACCACATCGCCTGCATCGATACCGCGATCACGATGGCGATGGCGGCGATAACGCCGGTATTGGTTCACCTTACCCACATCGCCGGTATTCACCTGAAGATGGGTGCCTGTTGGCGCGGCGATCATGGGCATCTCGGCTGCGGCAACGGGTGTCGCTGCCATGGAAAGCGCGGCGGCGATCGCGGCGGTGCTGGCGATTGAAGTAGGCTTGCGGATCATGGAATTCCCCCTGGGATTTCTGCTTGCGAACATGGCTAGGCGGTTCAGACTGAAGTCAATCTGAACCGCCCGTGGCCCTGGCTGGTTGGATCAGCGATCAAAGACCACGAATGCCCTTGAAATCGATATCGACGACGCGTCCATTGCGAATGTCACATTCGAAGCGCCCTTCATCCCAACCGGCGTTGCGATAGCCGCGGCGATAGTCTCCGCGTCGGCGATCACCCCAGCCACGACGCTGGTCACGATATTCACGAACGGCGATCCTGCCTTTGACTTCAAAGCCGCGACGCTCACGATCAACATCGCGAATCTCATAAACCTCGGCCTGGCTGCCGGTGTAGCGCTGGGCGGTTCGTTCAGCAGCGCGAACACACTGCTCTACTGCCGTCCGGCCGTTATTATAGCCATTGTTGTAACCGTTATAACCGCGCCTGCTGCGGCGATCGCGCCGGTCGTAACGATCATAGCCATCGTATCGATTGTTGTTGCCGGAGGATAGAATGGCGGCGAGGCCACCCAGAACTACGGCGCCGGCAATAACTTCACCGGCGGAAATGCCATCGCGGTCACGATCGCGATAGCGGTTATCGTCTGCCATGGCGGGAGAAGCCGAGGCCACTGCCATCGCACCTGCCGCGACGGTTCCTAGCGTGCCCTTGGCAAGAGCTTTGGTAATGGACTTCATGGGGTCTCTCCTGTTTGTCCCGGTAGCGGGTTTGCCACCTGTGAGAACAGTAATAGAAGAAACCCCGTGAGGTGACGCTGAACTCCCGCGTTAGGCGGCGTTCAGGAAACTAGCACTCTACATGAATACTAGCTTTCACTTGGCTGAAGATCCGTCCAATATGCGAGGAATGCGGCGATATCAGATGCTTCCTCGATAGCTTTGTCTGTCGGCTTGCCCGATCCGTGCCCTGCGCGGGTCTCGATACGGATCAATTGCGGACGATTCCCCAATTCTTCAGCCTGCAGGGCCGCCGTGTATTTAAAGCTGTGGCCAGGCACCACGCGATCGTCCGTGTCGGCCGTGGTTACCAGCAGGGCCGGATAATCCGTATCTGCCTTGATGTTGTGCAAGGGGGAGTAGGCCCGCAGGATGCGCCAGTCTTCTTCCCGATCGGGATAGCCATAATCATCCACCCAATAGCGGCCAGCTGTCCATTGATCGAAGCGCAACATGTCCATTACGCCGACAGCGGCATTGCCCGCTGCAAAAAGATCTGGTCGTTGATTGGAAACAGCACCCACCAGCAGTCCACCGTTGGAGCCGCCCTGGATCGCCAGGCCATTGTCCGGCGTGACACCTTCTGAAATCAGGAATTCTCCGGCTGCGATGAAATCGTCGAACACGTTCTGCTTGTTCGTCCGGCGACCGGCATCGTGCCAGGCCTTGCCATATTCGCCGCCGCCGCGAATATTGGCGAGCGCAAAGGCACCGCCTGCTTCCACCCATGCCAGGCGGCTGGTGGAAAAGCCGGGTGAGAGCGAAACGTCGAAACCACCATAACCATACAGCAGCGTCGGCACCGCTTCACCGCTGGCCGCAACATCGGCGCGGCGCATGATGAACATCGGCACGCGTGTGCCATCCTTGCTTTCGTAAAAGCGTTGCTCGACGACGAAATCGTCAGGGTCGAAGGTCAACTCAGGTTCGGCAAACACCGTTGCCTCGCCACTGGCGACATCATAGCGATAGATGGTGGCGGGACGGTTGAAGCTGGAAAAGGCGTAGAACATCTCCGCACTGTCGGGGGAACCGTAGAAGCCACCCGCACTGCCGATGCCGGCAAAATCCAGCTGCCGCACCAGATCGCCATCCAGGGTGTGAATATATGCGGCGGACGATGCGTCTTCCAGATATTCCACCACGAGGTGCCCGCCAACAAGCGAAACACCTGCGATGGGTTGGTCCCGCTCGCCCAGCACTTCGGTCCAGCCAGCCTGAGTGTTGTCCATATCAATGGAGACGATACGGTACAGCGGGGCCTCGGCATTGGTGGCGAAGAAAAGGCGTGAGCCGACACTGTCGATCAGGCTCCAGCTGTCTTCGAAACCTGGAACCAACGCACGGGTATTCCAGCCTGCGTCAAGATCGATCAGGTTCACCTCATAACGCGAATCCGTACCGGTCGACGATGTCACCACTGCCCAGCGGCCATCTGTGGTTGTTTGCGCCGTGTGGTTGCGTTCCGGATGGTCTGGCGTCGCGAAGACCAGCGTATCGTCAGACTGCTGTGAACCCAGCGCGTGATAATACACAGCCTGGTTCATGTTCAGCGCCTGAAAGTCCTCGCCCTCCTCCGGTTCCGGAAAGCGCGAGTAGAGGAAACCGCCTTCGCCCACCCAGCTAAGCGACGTGAACTTGGCCCAGCGGATTTCGCCACCGATCTGTTCACCCGTGGCAACATCCATCACCCGCAAGATGCGCCAGTCGCTGCCGCCATCCTGCACGCTGTAAAGCAGCTTGCTGCCATCGGGCGATGGCACCCAGCCAGAAAGCGCGGTGGCACCATCCGATGCCCATTCGTTCGGATCAATCAGGAGGCGCGGCTCAGCATCCAGACTATCGCGCACATACAGTGGCGACTGGTTCTGCAACCCGGAATTGCCGGTGTAGAAGTAGCGTCCGCCGCGCTCAACCGGGACGGAGAAACGGGCGTAATCATAAAGCTCGCCAATGCGATTGGCGAACCAGTCACGCGCAGGAAGCTGCGCCAGATACGCATCGGTAACGCCGTTCTGTCGCTCCACCCAATTCGCCACGTCCTGGCTGTTGCGAACGTCCTCTTCCAGCCAGCGATAGGGATCGGCAACGTCCTCGCCGAAAACGGTCTCCACAACGTCGCCCTGGCGGGTTTCCGGATAATTTGGTGCGGTCATATCCTGCGCGTTAGCGGGAATAGCGGTGGCAGCAAGCAGCGAAGCGGCGAGAATGGGAAAGCGCATGAAATCTCCGGACAATTCGATCTGGTAATTGATGTAACCAGTCCTGCTCCAGTTTCAAGCGCGGCCTGTCCCAGGCTCGTTCACCGACCTAATCCCCCAGCACTGCCAGAACGTCACGCGTAAAGTCTGCGATGTCAAAACCGCTACCGCCCGCCGGGTCTTCCCCGCGTCGCACGATCACGACATCCAGGCTGGGGATGACCACCACATACTGCCCTCGATTTCCTCGCGCGGCGAACGCATCATCCGGAATTCCATCAAATCCGCTCATGATCCACCAGCCCGCACCATATCCCCAATCGCCGGCAGGCTGTGGGCCATCGGGGGCGGCCACATACCGTGCCCATCCTTCGGGCAGAACGCGGGTTCCGTCCGCCAGCACGCCGTCATTCAGATACAGCATCCCCAGTCGGGCGAGATCGCGTGCGGTAGACCAGACCTGACTGGAAAGGATGTAGCCGCCTTGCCAGTCGGTTTCCGCAACAGTGTGCAGCATACGGGCCTGGCGGAAGAAGTCAGCCGGGGAATGCGAGCCAAACCCATCGCGCACTGCCCTGATCGCCATCAGCGTATCATTATTGGCATAGCGCCAGCTTGCGCCGGGCATGTGCACCAGGGGCCAGTCGGTCGCGTGCTCCTCTACCGTGGCGCCACCGTAATATAGCGGATCGGTTCGGCTGCCGCTTGTGTCGGAATAGCGCCCCGAAGACATGCGCAAGGCATGATCAATAGTAATTGCAGCGCGCGGATCGCCCTCGCCCGCACCCAATCCGGCAAAATCGTCAACACTGGCTTCGCCGCGTTGCACAGCGGCGCCCACAATCGTCGCAGCGATACTCTTGGCAACGGACCAGGTTCGCTGCGGCACATCCGGCCCGAAGTCAGCGGCGTAATTTTCCTGCAAGATGGAACCGTCACGCACGATCAGGACGGCTGTCGTGCGAATGTCGTCCCCATAATCCGCTTCAAAAGCGCGCTCGGCAACGCCCTCGATTTCAGGGTTGGCAGGTGCAGAGGGCAATAAGGAAGCTGAAAAGCTGGTCGCTACCAATGTCTGTTCGTTCCCTGTGGCAGGCGTGCTGCCAATCGGAAGGATACTGCAACCGCGCCCCGGCGTGTGAGCGGCTATACGAGGCGGCATATCATTGGCCCACTCCACCTCGACACGCTGCACCACACTTGCGCGTTGCACGTAGCCATCCGCGCTGCTGATATCGGCGGCATCTTCAACCGTGTCAGCCTCTCCTATGCGGACAATCCGATAAGGAAGATCACGCACGATATCATCGAGCGGAGACTGAATGCCGGTCAACTCCCACGCCATCACGCTTTCGGGAGAGCGCGCCGTGCCGTTTCGTTCGGCATTCGAGATTGCGCCACACAGGAACAGCGCCTTGTATCCCGCGGCAAGTGCACGGTCATACCGCTCCTGCATATCCTCCTGAGAAATTGCCTGGGCCAATACGGGTGCGGTTACAGGAATGGCGAATGACAGCGCGGAGGCGGCCAGAAATACATAGCGGATCATGCAGAACCTTTTGCCACGCGCGGCGCAAAAAGAAAGGGCCGCCGGATATCGCCGACGGCTATCGCCCAAATCACCTCTCGGCTTTTTCACATGGCGCCCAACACGATCTGTGGCATACCCGATGACAGCACGGCAGCCGATACGCCATCGGCATCAACCATGCCCGAAATTCGCCTCCTCATAGAAGAGAAGTTCTCCGACACGATCACATCGATCGGTTCGGCTAAATCGATCATCAGGTAGACCTGCCCATCGTCCATCTGTGTGGAAGCGCCAATTCGGCCCGCAAATATCTGCCCGAAATAGCGACCCTGAACCTCTCTCCCCGCGACGAATCCGTGTGCACAGGATGCAACCTGGCCCCTGCTGCCGCCGTGTTCCAGTTGGCAAACCCGTGTTGCCGCGCCACCAGTTCCAGTGCGCGGGCATGGTTAAGCGCAAGGCCCTTCGCTGCGTGCGACGCCCGATATCTGCGGGCTTGAGCCTTCAAGTTCGCCAGATTGGGTTGATGAATGGATTGCATATCAATCTCCATTACCAAATGCCGATTGTGATGGAGCCCGCATTGCCATCCCGGCATGGTCAGAGACCAAATTTCGATTGATAGGGGATTTCACCAAAGC
>JBASBA010000237.1:0-6835 GCA_049650885.1 Alteraurantiacibacter sp.
GCGAACTGATGCAGACGCGTTTCGTAACCGCCGTCAGCGAGCTGGTGCGCAATGCTTTGAACCATGCGGGCGGCGGCACTTTGTCAATCTATCGCATGAAGGACGGGCAACACATCGGCGTGGAATGCGTGGATGACGGGCCGGGTATTGCCGACATCGAGGCGGCAATGGTTGACGGCCATTCCACGAAAAAAGGCAGCATGGGCCGCGGCCTTGGGGGAGCCAAACGCCTTTCCAAGACGTTCAGTATTGAAAGCTCTCCTGGCAACGGCACCAGGGTGAGCATAACCGGGGCGTGCAAATTGCGATGATTGGTTGGTTGAAAATTCAGGAGGCGAGCGCGGTAGCAGAGGCGCGCCGGCGCGCGCGCCGCACTGCCAGCGCCATGGGCCTGAATTCCATAAAGGTAGAGCACGTTGCAATTGTCGCCACGGAAATTGCACAGAATGTCCGGCGGCATGGCGGCGGTGGCAAAATGCTGATCGAAGTCTTTGGCGCTCCTTCGCTGGAGCGGCTGCAGATCGTCGGATATGACGAGGGACCGGGCATGGATCGCATCGATCGCATGATGCGCGACGGCGAGACTACCAGCACATCTTTCGGAACGGGCCTTGGCGCTATCAAGCGATTGTCGGACTCGCTCGATATTTTCAGCGAACCTGGCGGGACTGTCGTGGTGGCGGAGTTCAGAAAGCAGCATGTCAGCAGCGATAACTGTGACGATCACGGCGGCTTCAAACTGGCCTACCCCGGAGAGCGTCGCTGCGGAGACGTGATCGCGGTGCGATCCGGAAATGACAAATGCCTGTACCTGCTGGGCGATGGCCTGGGGCATGGGGTCAAGGCTTCGCACGCAGCCGTGCTGGCTCGCGAGGCATTTCTTAAAGGGACTGGGAGCGATCCGGCTGAAATTCTCGGGCAGATAGGAACAGCACTTGAAAATTCGCGCGGCGCGGTAGGGGCAGTCATCGCTGTCGATCGTTCCGGCAGAACGCTTCACTACGCCGGAATTGGCAATATCAGTACGCTGGTTGTGCAGGGCCGGAAGGTTCGCAGGATGCCCGTGCGTGACGGCTTGCTGGGTGGGCGTGCCGCTTCGCCGCATGAAGAGATGGTGGAGCTGGAACAGAACGCCGTGATCATCATGCATTCGGATGGGCTGAACACGCTGCGCTCCCTGGAATCGAAAATCGCGCTGTTTCAGCGAAGCGGTGCAGTAATCGCGAGCAGTCTTCTGGCGAAGAACCTGCGCGGACGCGATGATGCCAGCATCATCGCCGTTCGGATGGCGCCGGCAAGGTCAGTATCATGATGGAACTTCTTAACATCCGCTTCGCCGCGGAAGGCGACATCGCGCGGATCCGGCAGGTTACCAGCGGTATCTGCGAGATTTGCGGGCTGGAAAGTTTTGCAAAAACGCGGGTGGTGACAGCCGTGCTGGAAATCGCGCGCAATGCCTTGCAATATGCCGGGGGTGGTCGTGCGGAATACCAGGTGCGCCGCGAAAATGGCCTGTGCTGGCTGGGCGTGCATGTCATCGATCAGGGCGATGGCCTGCCTGACGGCGCGACCTTTGCGAAAGCCCGCAGACCTTTCAAGGTGCAGTCTGGCGGCGCGGGGGCAAAGGGAATGGGGCTTGGCCTTACCGGGGTGCAACGCCTGGCGGATCGCTTTGATCTTGATTCTAGCCATGAGGGTACAACGGCCAAACTCGGTTTCAAATTGCCACCATCATTCACCGACCCCGTGAAACTTGGCGAACGTATCCTCGAGAAGGTATCCGAACTCAGCACCACCGATCCTGTAGCGGAACTTTCGCGCCAGAACCGTGAGCTGGCAGAGGCCATGGCGGAGCGGGAGCTGCTGATCGACGAGGTGCATCACCGCACAGGCAATAACCTGGCACTGATTACAAGCTTTATCCAGTTGAGCAAACGGGGTGCGCAGTCTGAAGAAACCAAACAGGCAATGATGCAACTCGAAGCGCGCGTCCATTCTGTTGCCAAGGTGCATCACGAACTTCAGCGCGCAAATCTCTCCGATTCCATCAGTCTTATCCCTTTACTCGAAAGCGTATCGAAACATGCGCAGGATGCGTTCTCCAGCGAGGCGTTGAATATCTCGATCACGGTCTTTGGCGATAGCGTGGGCGTCTCCGGCAGTGCTGCCATCGACATCGGCCTGATCGTGAACGAGCTGATCACCAATGCCTACAAACACGCCTTTGAAGACCGGACAAGCGGACGGATCGACGTAAGTTTCGAACGCGCGGATGACGAGGGCGAGGGCGAAGATGAAGACGACAGCCGTGGCTGGGTCTTGTGCATCAAGGATGACGGGGTAGGTCTGCCTTCTGACGAAAAGCCGGAGCGCTCCAATTCACTGGGCTGGCGCATGATCCGCGCGATGTCCTCTCGACTATCCGGCACGATCGTGACGGGCAGCAATGAAGGCTTTTTCACAATGCTGAAATTTCCGGCTGCATTTGCAAAGCCGCTTTAGCGGTCGCGACTTGCGTCCTGTAGCCTGTAGCAATCGAGCGATGCGTCACAGACCCTCTACAACGCGCTTCCTGAACCGCCAGCCTTCGCGTGTGCGAGCCAATTGGTCCGCATAGCGCGCAATCAAGGCGATTTGCGGCTTTCCGTCTTCGCCGGGCACCATGTAGAAAGACATGCTGGTGGCGGTGGTGCGATCCCCGTCCATATCGATGTCTGTGTTGAAGAACACATGATAATTGGGCTTCTCAAAACCCATGGCATTGGCCTCGAAAATCGCTCGCATCCCAGCTGCAATAGCCTCCGGCCCCACCGCCATGCTGGCGTTGCTGCCATATTCGCCGTCTTCGGTGAAAAGGTCGCCAAACGCATCAAAGTCTCTGGCATCGATGGTCCGACCGTAATCCAGGAGGAGTTTTTCGATTTCCGCCCGGTCTTGCAGTTCCTGAAGCTCTGCCGGCACCGCCTGTCCATGAGGCGGGGCAGCAGGCCGGACTGAACATCAGGATCGTCCGGATTGACGCAGGCGTAATCGTACCGCGTTACATGGCCATCACGGTTGCGATAGACGCCGGTAACGCGGGCGAAAACCGCATCGTCGACCACGGTAAAATCGGCGCTGCCCTTGAAATCAACACGACCGAAATTGCCCAGCGTGGCTTCGACATAGCCGCCTTCACCTTCGGGAAAACGCGAGTAGAGCTTGATGGCGCCGCCTTGCGAGTTCATCCTCGCCAGTGTGCCCTGCGGCCCGCGCAGCACTTAGATCCGGTCAAGGTCCACCAGATCGAAAGCCGATGCCGTGACGGTGCCGAAATAGATATCATCGATATAGATACCCACGCCCGGCTCGACGGATGGGCTGAAATCCGGCTGGCCAACGCCGCGGATGAAAGCGCGCATCGAATTGCCAGAGCCCGAGGGGTTCTGCTGCAAAAGCAGGTTAGGCGTCTGTTGCGAGACCTTTGTCAGATTGGTCTGGCTGCGGGCCTCCAGCAAGTCTCCGCTGATTGCCGTGATCGAGAGCGGGATGTCCTGCACGTTCTGTTCGCGCAATTGTGCCGTAACGATGATGACGTTGCCCGGTCCCTGATCGTCTTCCGGTGTAACTGCTGCGTCGTTGTTGTTCGAATTGGCATCCTGCGCCATCGCCGGCGTGTGCACGAGGCCAGCCAGTTCCAGCGCGATCGCGCTCAACAGGCTCATTCGCAGATGGCGCCGCGACGTAGTGCGTGAATGGATTTTCATGTCTCTTCCCCTCCGGAAAATAACCCGGTTTTGTCAACGGCGACAGCCTGCACATCACTAGCAATATCGAGGTGGATCTGGATGGCGACAGGGCGACCGCGCATTCCCGCCACCTGCTGATCATGCGTGGCCCGAATGGCGAACCCACACCCACGCTGGCGGGCCGGTACGAGGATGACCTTATCCGAGAGGGCGGGCGCTGGAAATATCTGCGCCGGATCGACTATCCGGTAATGCCAACCGCGCAGGAGTGGCGTGCCCAGATGCAGGCCCTTCGGGCAGGGCGCGAACGGTAAATCGCCTTGAACGGTTGTGGGACAACCTGCTGTTCTCCACCATGACGCACAATCCACAACCTATGCATCTGGATGCCCATGCCGCTGGTGGCCAACCTTGGATATGACAAGCTGCTGCATCCCAATCCCACCTTTCTGGGTGATACCTTGCTAGCCGAGACAGAGGTGGTGGAGAAGCGGCCCAGCAAATCCCGCCCCGGCTCTGGCATCGTTACCTTCAGGCATCGACTGCTTAACCAGCGGGACGAGGTGGCGTGCGAGTGCCTGCGCATGGCGCTGATAAAGGGAAGCGCGGCGTGAGGCTGCGCAGCCTGCGGTTCGTGCTGGCGGACAGGCCCGAATGCTTTGCCAAGGCGGCAACCAGCGGCGCAGACGCAATCATCATCGATCTTGAGGATTCGGTGGCTCCCGCCAACATGGCGCAGGCGCGCGATGCGGTGGCGAAGTTCCTGCAAGTCGCGGGTGAGACAACGGTAATCGTCAGGGTTAACCCGTTGGACAGTGGCGAAACCGTCAGTGATCTGGCACCAGTATTACCAAACCCGCCGCATGGCGTGATGTTACCCAAGGCAGGAGGCGCGAAAAGCGTGGCCGCGCTTGTCCAGATGATGGACGGGGTGCAAATCCCTGTTTTACCCATCGCCACGGAAACGCCAGCCGCCATGTTCGAGCTGAGCAGCTATCGCTCGGTGCCAACGCAGCTGATGGGCCTGACCTGGGGTGCGGAAGACTTGCCGGCGGAGATGGGCGCCGCAACTTCTCGTCGCGACGATGGGAGTTTTACAGCGCCCTACTAGATGGCGCGCAGCCTCGCGCTGTTTGCCGCACATGCTGCGGGCGTTCCTGCCATCGAAACTGCCTATCCGAATATCAGGGATACCGATGGCCTTTCCGCCTATGCCGAACGCGGGCGGCGCGACGAATTTTTCCGGCATGATGGCAATACATCCTGCACAAGTGGCGATTATCAACGCCGCGTTCGAGCCGACGGCGGAGGAAATCACGCAGGCCAAGGCAATCATTGCTGCCTTCGCGGCACAGCCTGATGCAGGTGCGCTTCAGCTTGACGGAAAGATGATAGACCGCCCGCATCTGGTGCAGGCGCTGCGTTTGCTGGAACGGACACCGCCGGTCGAGACTTGAGATAGTAACTGTCGCAAGGTCCATTTCGAAAATAGTCTTGCGTGAAACTATCTCGCTTGACAGGCGGGGCACAGAGATAATTCGATAAGAGGAGCCCAAAGCCCATGCGCCAGGTCGATCACTTCATAAGCGGAAAGCGTTTCGAGACATCGGATTCGCGCAAGCACGACATCTGGAACCCTTCCACGGGCGAGGTGCAGGCACAGGTATCGCTGGGCGGACCGGCGTTGCTGCGAACGGCAATCGATGCGGCCAAGGTCGCGCAGCCGGAATGGGCCAAAACCAATCCGCAGCGCCGCGCGCGGGTGATGTTCGAATTCAAGCGCCTGCTGGAAGACAACATGCAGGAACTGGCAGAGCTGCTGGCCAGCGAGCATGGCAAGGTGGTGGACGATGCGAAGGGCGATGTTCAGCGTGGACTTGAGGTGATCGAGTTCGCCTGCGGCATTCCACAGGTTCTGAAGGGCGAACACACGCTGGGCGCGGGCACGGGCATCGATGTTTATTCGATGCGCCAGCCCCTTGGCATCGGCGCGGGCATCACGCCGTTTAACTTTCCGGCGATGATCCCGATGTGGATGTTTGGCATGGCGATTGCGGCGGGCAATGCCTTCATTCTGAAACCATCCGAACGCGATCCGTCGGTGCCTGTGCGCCTGGCGGAACTGTTCATGGAAGCTGGCGCGCCGGCGGGGCTGCTGCAGGTGGTGCATGGCGACAAGGAGATGGTGGATGCCATCCTTGATCATAGGGACATTGCCGCCGTCAGCTTCGTCGGCTCCAGCGATATCGCCCATTACGTCTACGAACGCGGGGCCAAGGCTGGAAAGCGCGTGCAGGCGATGGGCGGGGCGAAGAATCACGGTATCGTGATGCCAGACGCCGATCTGGACCAGGCAGTGAACGATCTGATGGGCGCGGCCTATGGCTCTGCGGGCGAGCGCTGCATGGCGTTGCCGGTGGTGGTGCCGGTGGGCGAGGAAACTGCAGAGCGGCTGCGCGAGAAGCTGGTTGCCGCGATCAACGGCCTGCGCGTCGGTGTCTCTACCGATCCAGATGCGCACTACGGTCCGGTCGTGACGCCCGAACACAAGGCGCGCGTCGAACAATGGATCGACACTGCCGAGGCGGAAGGCAGCGAAGTGGTTGTCGACGGGCGCGGGTTCAGCCTGCAGGGCCACGAGGATGGCTTTTTCGTCGGCCCAACCCTGCTGGATCATGTCACCACTGACATGGAAAGTTACAAGGAAGAGATCTTCGGCCCAGTGCTGCAAATTGTGCGCGCAAAGGATTTTGAGGAAGCCTTGCGTTTGCCATCCGAACACCAATACGGCAACGGCGTGTGCATCTTTACCCGTAATGGCCATGCCGCGCGTGAATTTGCTAGCCGCGTGGAAGTGGGCATGGTGGGCATCAACGTGCCGATCCCCGTGCCGGTCAGCTACCACAGCTTTGGCGGCTGGAAGCGCAGCGGCTTTGGCGATGCGGATCAATACGGCATGGAAGGCTTGCGGTTCTGGACCAAGGCCAAGAAGGTGACGCAACGCTGGCCAGATGGCGGCGGCGACGGTTCGAACGCCTTTCTAATACCCACGCTTTAAGAGGAACAGCCGACATGCAGACCAACGATATTGCCGCCATCGTAACTGG
>JBASBA010000238.1:0-12949 GCA_049650885.1 Alteraurantiacibacter sp.
GCCTCGGTCAGCACGCCGCCTTCCTCGTAACCGACATAGCCCGGAGGTGCGCCGATCAAGCGTGCCACCGCGTGCTTCTCCATGAATTCGCTCATATCGATGCGCACCATTGCCTGATCGTCATCGAACAGGAATGCCGCCAATGCCTTGGTCAGCTCGGTCTTGCCGACGCCGGTGGGGCCGAGGAACAGGAAGCTGCCTAGCGGGCGATTCGGGTCCTGTAGGCCAGCGCGCGCGCGGCGCACAGCCTTTGACACAGCGACCACGGCCTTTTCCTGCCCGATCACACGCTTGCCGATCACCTCTTCCATTTTCAGCAACTTTTCGCGCTCGCCTTCCAGCATCTTTTCCATCGGCACGCCCGTCCAGCGGCTGACGACGTTGGCGATATCGTCCTCTGTCACCTCCTCGCGCAGCAAGGCATTTTCGGTTGTGCCTTCGGCCTCCGCCAGCTGTTTTTCCAGTTGCGGGATCTTGCCGTAGGAAAGCTCTCCCGCCTTGGCGAGATCACCAGCACGTTCAGCCTGCTCCAGTTCTATACGCGCGGCTTCGAGGTCCTCCTTGATCCGGGCCTCTGCGTGAATCTTGTCGCGCTCGTTCTTCCAGCGGGTCGTCAGTTCGGTGGATTGCTGTTCGAGTTCGGCCAGCTCCTTGCGCAAGGCTTGCAGCCGGTCCTGCGAGGCGCTGTCGCTTTCCTTCGCCAGCGCCGATTCCTCGATCTTGAGCTGGATGATCCTGCGGTCCAGACCTTCGATTTCCTCGGGCTTGCTTTCCATTTCCATGCGAATGCGGCTGGCGGCTTCGTCCATCAGGTCTATGGCCTTGTCCGGCAGGAAGCGATCGGCGATGTAGCGTTCGGAAAGCTGGGCTGCGGCAACGATGGCGTTGTCCGTAATGCGAACGCCGTGATGCAACTCGTACTTTTCCTTGATGCCGCGCAGGATGGAAATCGTGTCCTCGACGGAAGGTTCGTCTACGTAGACCGGCTGGAACCGGCGTTGCAGCGCGGCGTCCTTCTCCACGTATTTCTGGTATTCATCCAGCGTCGTGGCGCCGATGCAATGCAATTCCCCGCGCGCCAGTGCAGGCTTCAGCAGGTTGGATGCATCCATCGAGCCTTCCGATGCGCCAGCGCCGATCAGCGTGTGCATCTCGTCGATGAACAGGATGATCTGGCCGCCTGCACCCTTCACCTCGTCCAGCACGGTTTTCAGTCGTTCCTCGAACTCGCCGCGATACTTGGCGCCAGCAATCAGCGAGCCCATGTCGAGAGACATGAGAGTACGATCCCTGAGCGAGTCAGGCACATCACCATTGGCGATACGCAGGGCGAGGCCTTCCGCGATTGCAGTCTTGCCGGTGCCAGGTTCCCCGATCACCACGGGATTGTTCTTCGTGCGCCGAGCAAGAATTTGCACCACGCGGCGGATTTCCTCGTCACGCCCGATAACCGGGTCCAGCTTGCCCTCGCGCGCGGCTTCGGTCAGGTCGCGGGCGTATTTTTTCATGGCATCATAAGCGGCTTCGGCATTTGTGCTGTCGGCAGTCTTGCCCTTGCGCAATTCATTGATCGCGGTGTTCAGCGCCTCTGGCGTCAGCCCAGCGTCGGCCAGCGCCTTGCCGGCCTTGCTTTGCTTGGCCAGTGCCACAGCCAGCAACAGACGCTCCACGGTTACGAAGCTGTCGCCTGCCTTCTCCGCGATCTGTTCGGCCTGATCGAGAATGCGCACGGCATCATTATCCAGACCGGGAGTCGCTTGCGCCCCGCTGCCGCTGACGGCAGGCACCTTGGCCAGCAGCGTATCCACCGCTTCCACCGCGCGACCGGGATTGCCCCCGGCCCGCTGGATAAGACCGGCAGCCATGCCTTCCTCATCCTCCAGCAAAGCCTTCAGAATATGCTCCGGACTGATCCGCTGGTGGCTGTTGCGAATGGCAACGGTTTGTGCGCTTTGCAGGAACCCGCGCGCGCGATCTGTAAATTTTTCCAAGTTCATCTAAGGCCCCTTAATTCTGGTCCCCAGAAACATAGTGTTGCATTATCGCAACACAAGTCCCTTTGGGCAGCAAAAATATTGCGCTCGTCGAATTCCGCTCGCCAACCTGCAACAGGCATCGCGACACAGAGGCGCTGACCGTATTTTCACAGATCGTGCGCGACAAAGTGGCTTCCACTCGCGACGGGAGGTGCTATCCCGTTTCGCATGAAAAGGTCTTTAGCGCACCGCACCCTCGCCCCGTTCGCCGCTGCTCTTTTGCTGGCCGGCTGCTCCACCACTGCCATGATGCCGCCGGAGCCGTCCGCTGCATCGGCGGGGGACATGCAGATCGATACGCAAACCGCATCGCTGGACGACATTATCGCTGCGGTCGAAATTCCTTACGAAACCTTCACGCTGGAAAACGGCCTCACCACCATCGTCCACACGGATCGCAAGTCTCCACTGGTGGGCGTGACGGTCTATTACCGCGTCGGCTCCAAGTCAGAACCGCGCGGCCGCACAGGCTTTGCCCATCTGTTTGAACACATCATGTTCACCGGCAGCGAGAACGTGGAGAATTTCGACATTCCGCTGGAAGCAGCAGGCTCCACCGGCACCAATGGCTCCACCAGCTACGATCGCACAAATTATGTCGAAACGGTGCCAACAGGCGCGCTGAACCTGGCGCTGATGATGGAAGCCGATCGCATGGGCTATCTGCTGGGCGCCGTCACGCAGGAGCGGCTGGATAACCAGCGCGCCGTGGTGCAGAATGAAAAGCGGCAGGGCGACAACCAGCCTTACGGCCTGATCGAGTACAAGCTGGCCGAGGGATTGTTGCCGGTCGGCCATCCCTATCGCCACTCCGTGATCGGTTCGATGGCGGATCTCTCCGCTGCCAGCCTGCTGGACGTGCGCGACTGGTTCACCGACAATTACGGGCCGAACAATGTGGTTCTCTCACTTACCGGAGACATCGACGCAGCGACTGCCCGCCCGATGGTGGAGCGGTGGTTCGGTGCCATCGATCGGGGGCCGGAAGTCGCCAGGTTCGAAGGCGGCCCGGTCACGCTGGCGCAGCCCGCCTTCGATACCATGACCGACCAGGTGCCGCAGGTGATGATCCTGCGCGCATGGACGGGGCCGGACATGCAGCATCCCGATGCCGTGCCGCTGCAGGTGGGCATGTACATCCTTGGCGGGCTTGCCTCGTCGCGCCTCGACAACACGATGGTGCGCGGAGAGGAACTGGCCACCGGCGTTTCCGCATATTATCAGGCCTACGAACAGATCGGCATGGCGCAGGCGATGGTGCAAGTGCGGCCCGATGCCTCACAGGAAGAGGCGCAGGCCTTGCTTGAAGCACAGATCGCACGGTTGATTGCCGATGGCCCGACGCAGGACGAGATGGATCGCGCCACCACGCAGATTGCGTCCGGGCTGGTCGGCTCGCTGGAAAGCATAGGCGGCTTTGGCGGCAAGGGATCAATCCTGGCCGAAGGGCTGCTGTACACCGGCAATGCCGATTTCTACCGGACCGAGCTGGAGCGAATGGCCGGCCTCACCCCGACAGATGTGCAGGCAGCGATGCAACGCTGGCTATCACGCCCTGCCTATAATCTCGCCGTGGTTCCGGGCGAACGAACACTTGATGGCGGCACGATGGGCGGCTGGGGTGACGAACATCTTACGCCCGCGCCCACGCCTGACAGCGGCAACGAAGTGGAAGTTACCCGCACCGGACCCGAAATCGCCCTTCCCGCGCCAGAGGCAGTGGGCGAACTCACCTTCCCTGACGTGGAGCGCGCCACCCTTTCCAACGGCATGAACGTGGTGCTGGCGCAGCGGACATCGGTGCCCAAGGTTTCGCTGGCGCTGACGTTTGACGCAGGCTCCGTCGTCGATCCTGCAGGACAGCACGGCACGCATGGCATGATGGTGGACCTGCTGACCGAGGGCACCACCACGCGCAGTGCGCTGGACATTGCTATCGAGGAAGAAACGCTTGGCGCCTCGCTAAGTGTGGATGCCGGATCGGAACGCACGACTGCGTTTCTGTCCGCCCTCAGCCCCAATCTCGTGCCTTCGCTGGCGTTGATGGCCGATGTCGTGCGCAATCCTGCATTCGCACCGGACGCGATAGAGCGTGTGCGCAGCCAGCGCATGGCCGCGGTGGCGCAGGAATTGTCATCCCCATCGGGCCTCGCCAATCGCGCCTTCATGCCACTGGTCTACGGAGACCGGCATCCCTACGCCTACGCCTCCACCACCGGCGATGCCGACGTGATCGAGGGGTTGACCCGCGCGGAGCTGATGGCCGAACACGCCGAGTGGATCAGGCCGGAAACCGCCACCATTACCGCCGTTGGCGATGTGTCGATGGATGCCCTTGTCTCCGCGCTGGAGGCGACACTTGGTGACTGGCAGGGATCTGCAACGCCAGTACCTGCCAAGAACGTGGACATGGCTGCTGCCACCAGCGATGGGCCGCGCATCGTCGTGGTGGATCGGCCCAATTCGCCGTCCAGCTACCTCGTGCTGGGCCGCCCGACGCCGCTTTCCGGCTGGCAGCCCGATATGGAGGCGCTGGACCTTGCCAATGAGGTGATCGGCAGCGGCTTCCTCTCCCGCCTCAACAACGACCTGCGCGAAACCAAGGGCTGGACCTATGGCATCCGCTCAAGCCTGCCCGATGCACAGGGGCCGCGCGTGATGCGAATTGCCACCCAGGTGCAGGCAGACCGCACGGCGGACTCGATCCGCGTTATCCTGGATCAGCTGGAGGCATTTCCCGGTTCTCGCCCGGTCGATGATGTGGAACTGCAACGCGTCACCGATGGCAATGTGCGCAATCTGCCCAATCGTTATGAAACCAATGGACAGGTGCTGGGCGCGCTGCTGTCAAACCAGAACGCCGGGCGCGACGATCGCTACCAGGTAATGTTGCCGCAGCTGTATTCCGCCGTGGATGCCGACGATATAAACGCCGCCGCGCGCGAATATCTGCAGCCGGAAAACATCACCATCGTGGTGGTGGGAGACCGCGAAACGGTTGAACCGCAGCTTGAGATGCTCGACATGAATGTCGAATATATTGACGCAGACAGCCTTTAAGGCCGGGCTGCATTAGGAGAGAATGGAATGACCCATGTGGGTGGAACCTACGATTTTGTCGCACAATCCCCGATGGGGGAGCAGACCGGCACGTTCACCGTCATGCCCGGCGATGACGGAGAAACCTTTACCGGACAGCTTTCTGGCGGAATGGGCGAACTGGACGTGAAGAACGGCCTGATTGCAGGCGACACGCTGACCTGGCAAATGAAGATGGGTCTTCCCATGCCGATGACGCTGGACTGCGAAGCCACGGTTGCTGGCGACGCCGTGAACGGCACGATCAAGGCGGGGATGATGGGCACGATGCCATTTACGGCGCAGCGACAGGCCTGACACGCAGCCCTAGAATTTGCCCCGCAGCGCCTGATAGGCGGCTGCCGTCACTGTGTTGGCGAGGTTGAGAGAGCGGATGTGGGCAGACCGCATCGGCAAGCTGACCTCGCAGGCCTTGTGTGCACCCCGAATGGCGCGCGGCAGCCCCTTCGTTTCACTGCCGAATACGAGGATGGCATCGTCGGGGTAGTCAGGCTGAAAAAAGCTGCGCGGTGCATCATCCTCGAACAGGAACATCTGCCCGTCGCGCGGACTACGGTCTGTAATGAAGCTGGCCCAGTCGGCATATTCGGCCAGCCGAACGTGTTGCCAGTAATCCAGCCCCGCCCGCTTCAGCTGCCGGTCTGACAGCGTAAAACCGTAAGGCCGGATCAGCACCAGCTCCATATCCAGCGCCACGCAGGTACGCCCGATGGCTCCGGTGTTGTGCGGAATTTCCGGGTGGACGAGGACGATTGTGGTCATTCGATTTCAGCAGGCGGCAGGATACCTCTGACCGTATATGTTCCCGGCGGCAGGAGCAGAGGGACATCCTCCCCCGGCCGGATGTAGATACGGTCCATTGCCACTGCTTCGAAAGGATCGCCGAAGCGGAAAGCCTCAACAATAAGGGGCCTGTTAATGTCGCGTAGCTCCTGCGGAACGGACACATCGCGATAGCCTGCATCACGGCGCCACTGCGGGCGTGATCTGAAGAACTGCGTGACAGGCTGAGACAGAACGAGATCGACCAGTCCTGCGGCCTCTCCTTCCGGCAGGCTTGTCAGAAACGGCTCGCGCCCATCTGTAGAACACAGGGTTTGAGAAATCGTGAGAGGGTCAATTCCGGTCATCGCCTTCAACCGTGCGGCCATCCAGAGATTTCCTCCGGTTTCCACTTCAGAGACGTGGCTATAGCCCACGTGCACGATCAGTCGCTCGCGCGCCTCCATAGTGGCGAGAATTGCGGCGATATTCTCGGCTTGCGCGTTCTCGCGTGTGGCAATCCGTATCGTTCTATCAGCGCTATGAGGCGCAGCTTGGGCTGGCGTCTCTTCGTAAGCCGCAAGTCGATAACCATCCATCTTGGCCTGCCTCAGCAGATTTCCGAAGACCGGTTCTGAACTGTAATAGCCCTCGGTAAAATGAACCCATGGCCGGTCGGCGTACTTATCGACGGGATCGGGCGTGTGTTCGGAATTCGAAAAGGTTTCAGCGGCATAAACGCTGAAACCAAGCGGGCGGAGCGCCTCCAGCAGCAAACGGATGGTTTCTCGATGCCGCGTAACCGAATGGCTCTCGTTGATAATCACAATGCGCCGATCGGCAGCATGATTGCGGATTGCATTGATGACGGCGTCGATACCCACAGCACTGCCAGAAACAGGTTCACAAGGTTTCGAACGATATTCGCTATCCCCGCTCGCAGCCCCTAGGTCCTCTCGCCCAAGCATCGACCATTGCTGAACCTGCCAGCCTCCTGGCGTGGTGTCGGATGGAACGCGATAGAGGAACCCCTGGCCGGTTGGGAAGGTGCAGGATTGGCGCACGCGGATTGGAGGAGAAAAACTCCGGCAAGCGCGCGCCGACAATTCACCCCAGCTTGTCCTTCAATATCTGGTTCACCACCGCCGGATTAGCCTTGCCTTGCATCGCCTTCATCGTCTGACCCACGAAGAAACCAAACAGCTTGTCCTTGCCGCCCTTGTATTGCTCAACCTTGTCGCCGTTTGCCGCGATAATGGCATCGATGGCCTCTTCGATAGCGCCGGTGTCGCTTACCTGCTTCAGGCCTTCGGTATCGGCGATCTCGTCAGGCTCACGGCCGGTCTTCAGCACGATCTCGTAAATCTCCTTGGCCTGTCCGCCGGAAATTTCGCCCTTGTCCTGCATGGCGAGGATGGCAGCCTGCCGCTGCGCCGTGGCGTTGGCCATATCGGCTTCGTCGCCAAGCGATTTCAGCACGCCCGGCGCGACGGAGAGGGACCAGTTGGCCACCTGCGTTGCCACCTTCGCCTCCGGTTTGCCGAGTGTTTCGGCGGCCACCGACAGCAGTGTTTCAAAGCGGCCGAAGGTTTCCACCTCGGCCGTCAGCTCTCGCGCATTGTAGGGCGTCAGGCCCAATTCGTTTTCATAGCGCGTGCGCTTGGCATCGGGTAGTTCTGGCAGGGACGAACGACATTCATCCAGAAACGCCTCGTCCAGAATGACCGGCAAAAGGTCGGGATCGGGGAAGTAGCGATAATCATGCGCGTCTTCCTTGCTGCGCATGGAGCGCGTGGTGCCGGTGCCGGGATCGAACAGGCGGGTTTCCTGCACGATCTTTCCGCCGTCCTCGATCACGTCGATCTGGCGCTGCACCTCGTGCTCGATAGCCTGCATCACGAAGCGCACGGAATTGACGTTCTTCGTCTCTGTCCGTGTGCCAAGCTGGGTATCCCCCACCTTGCGAACGGAGACGTTCACATCTGCCCGCATGGAGCCCTCTTCCATATTGCCGTCGCATGATCCCACATAACGCAGGATGGCGCGCAGCTTGCGGATATAGGCCCCTGCCTCTGCCGGAGATGTCATGTCAGGATCACTGACGATTTCCATCAGCGCCACGCCGGTACGGTTCAGATCGACGTAGGACATGGTGGGATGCTGATCATGCATCAGCTTGCCCGCATCCTGCTCCACGTGGATACGCTCGATCCCGATTACCTTGTCTTGCGGGATACCGGCTTTCTCATCCGCCTCAATCAGCAGCTGCCCCTTGCCCACGATGGGGTGGTAAAGCTGGCTGATCTGGTAGCCCTGCGGCAAATCGGCATAAAAGTAATTCTTGCGGTCGAACCGGCTCCATTTGTTGATCTGCGCCTCTATCGCCATGCCGGTGCGCACCGCCTGACGGATGCATTCGCGGTTGGGCACTGGCAACATGCCAGGCATGGCCGCGTCGACCAGGGAAACCTGCGTGTTCGGCTCCGCCCCGAAGGCGGTGGAAGCGCCGCTGAAAAGCTTGGCGTTGGTGGTAACCTGCGCATGGACCTCAAGGCCGATCACGACCTCCCATTCGCCCGTTGCGCCGTGGATGCGATAGTTGCTCATGAATTCGCCTCGAGAAGGAAGGCCTCTGTCTTCTGCAGTTCGTTCCGCAGCATCTGATCGTAGGGCGTCCTGCCCGTCACGTTGATGTCGTTTATCATCGTAACCGATATGTCGCGATATTCGGGAAAGGCCTGCAATTCGCGGATGCAGGCAAGCACGATTGGTGCGCGCTTCTTGTCGCCGCGAAGCTCGTTCGTCAGGCGATCCATGAGCGTGGTGAAAGCCAGGCAACGCTGCGCTGATTGCAGCTGGACGCGTTGCTTGCGGTTGGCGAAGTGAACCGTGGCCACCAGCGCCCAGATCGGCACGATCAGCCCCGCGATCAGCAGGACGATGACAAGGGCCTCGAAGCCGCTCACCACCATTTCTCCGGCTGCGCGGTGAAGCCGGCGCGCTGCTGTATGGCGAGGCCGGCGTTCAGTACGCCCTGCTCGTCCATCGGCTTGCCCACGATCTGCAAACCGAGCGGCAGGCCATCGCCCGTCAGAGTGGCAGGCACGCTCATGGCGGGAAGTCCTGCAAGGCTGGCGGGCACTGCGAACACATCGTTCAGATACATTGCCAGCGGATCGGCTTGCAACTCACCAAGGGCAAAAGCCGCGGTAGGGGTCGTCGGCGCGAGGATGGCGTCGACCTTGGCAAAGGCCTCGGTAAAGTCACGTTGCACCAGCGTGCGCACCTTCTGCGCCTGCGTGTAATAGGCGTCGTAGAAGCCCGCGCTCAGCACATAGGTGCCGATCAGGATGCGGCGCTTTACCTCGTCTCCGAACCCTTCGGCACGGGTTGCTGCGTACATGTCCTGCAAGCCGCTGCCTTCGGGCAGGTCGCGCAGGCCGTAGCGCACACCATCGTAACGGGCGAGGTTGGAGGAGGCTTCTGCGGGTGCAATGATGTAATAGGCGGGCAGCGCATATTTGGTGTGCGGCAATGACACATCCACCACCTTGGCCCCGGCATCGCGCAGCCATTCCTTGCCCTGCTCCCAGCTTGCCGCGATCTCTGCGTCGATACCGTCGATCTGGTATTCGCGCGGGATGCCGATGGTTTTGCCGGAAAGGTCTGCATCCAGGGCAGCGGCCCAATCGGGCACTGGCGCGTCGATGCTGGTGGAATCCTTGGGATCGAACCCGGCCATCGCGCCCAGCATGATCGCGCAATCCTCCACGTTGCGGGCCATCGGGCCTGCCTGGTCAAGACTGCTGGCAAAGGCGACAACGCCCCAGCGCGAACAGCGGCCGTAGGTTGGCTTGATGCCGGTAATGCCGGTGATTGCAGCAGGCTGGCGAATGGAGCCGCCGGTGTCGGTGCCGGTTGCAGCGGGGCACAGCCGCGCCGCCACGGCTGCGGATGAACCGCCGGACGATCCGCCCGGCGTCATCGCGGCATTGCTGCCGTTCTTGCGCCACGGGCTTTTCACGTTGCCGAAATAGCTCGTCTCGTTGGAGGAGCCCATGGCGAACTGGTCCATGTTCAGCTTGCCCAGCATCCCTGCGCCAGCGTCCCACAGGTTTTGCGAAACGCTGCTTTCGTATGGCGGGATGAAGCCTTCAAGGATGTGGCTGGCGGCGGTCGACTGAACGCCCCTTGTGGCGAACAGGTCCTTCATGCCGATGGGTACGCCGGCCATTGCGCCCAGCGTTTCACCGCCGGCGCGGGCGGCGTCCACCTTGTCGGCAGCGGCCAGCGCGTGATCCGGCGTTGCCACGATGAAGGCGTTCAACTCGCCTGCGGCGGCCACGGCATCATTATGCGCCTCGGCCACCTCGCGCGCGGTGAAATCGCCTGCTGCCACGCCATCGCGGATAGCCTTCAGGCCCAGTTGCGTGAAATCGGTCATTATTCGATCACCTTGGGAACGCCGAAAAAGCCATGCTCGGCCACGGGTGCATTGGCGAGGATATCGTCGCGGCGGCCGCCACCTGTCTTGGGATCGGCATCCGTCACATCGTCACGCAGTCGCTGCTCCAGCGGAATGACGGCAGACATCGGCTCGACATTGGTGGTGTCGACTTCGCGCAGCTGTTCGACCCAGGCGAGGATGTTGTTAAGTTCGGGCACCATACGGTCGACCGCGTCGTCGCTCATGCTGATGCGCGCCAGACTGGCAATCTTGGCGACTTCTTCTCGGGTTACTGACATGGTTTTCGCGTTAGCCGCGCGAGGGCCGCGCTTCAAGCTGCCATTCGATCTTACTCGAACGGTTCATCCAGCGGGTTGCCATCGACATAGATCTGTCTGCCCGTCCATTCGCGTATCTCGACATTATCCGGCGCGATTTGGGTATCCGCCGGCAGCAGGACATTAGGTGCGCCGGGCGGGTCCGGCACGCCGTCTTCGCGAAACTGCACATGCTGGACTGCGGCGGCACTGACGAACGCAACGTGGCGACGACCACCCTCCCGCCCAAGGTCCACTACAACGCAATCGGAACGGCAGACCCACGGCGCAGCCTTTGCATGATCGCGAACCCATTGCGCAAGCTGCGGATTATCAAACTGCAATGCGAGGTGGGGAACCTGCATATCACGGCCTTCGAGATCATCGTATCTGTTTTCCCTGGCCGCAGCTTCCGCCGCAAACGAAGGCTGCCAGCGCGGCACCCGGCGCGCTTTCAACATTCCCTTCAAGGATCAGGTTAACAACCAGACCCGTCAGCCCGCCAATTCCGGCAAGCAGTCACGGGCGAAGCGGCCAGTCATCCAGCATGGCGGTTTCGCCAGAGGCGATATGCGCGGAAGTGGCTTCCGCTGTCATCGCCTTACTCGGCAGGAGGGGCGATTTCCCCCGCGCCTTCACCTTCGCCCTGTGTTTCCATCTGCTGCTGCATCATCATCTGCTGAAAGGTGGAAACGCGGCTCTGGAATTCTTCGCGGCTCATGAATTCGATCACCTGAATATCGAAATACAGATCGCTGTTCGGCGGAATCGGGCCACCTTCGGGCACGTCTTCACCATAGGCCTGATCGGCGGGAATGAAGATTTCGTACTGGCCGCCCTTCTGCGTTTTCAGCAACGCATCGCGGAAGCCGGGGATCATGTCGCCCAGTGGCAGCGGAGTACCATCGGGGAAGATGCCTTCGATCGGCAGCGGCATGGCCTGCGACTGGTCGAACACCGTGCCATCGGCCAGCTTGCCGGTGTAATTCACGAAGACGACGTCTTCCTCGGTCGGGCTTGGCCCTTCGCCTGCGCGGATCGTGTCGACGGAAAGGCCCTGCGGCATGGATGCCCATGCGATACCGAAGGCAACCAGCACGGCAATGGCCACGCCCAGCCACAGTTTCGTAAGCGATCCCTTGGCAATCGGCTGCAGCGGTACGCGAGTGACTTCGGTCATCGTAATCTGATCCCGTCAAAAAATTTGGCACGCCAAACGAAAAGGGCGCGGAAAACACTTCCACGCCCCTTTGGCTTAGCTGCGATTTGCTTTCAAGCTTCGAGAACCTGAAAGCGGGTAGTCGAAATTACCGACCGCCGTCACGCTCTACACGCTTGCGCTCCAGCTTGCGGGCGCGGCGTACGGCTGCGGCCTTTTCGCGGGCGCGCTTTTCCGAAGGCTTTTCATAATGGCGGCGCAGCTTCATCTCGCGATAGACACCTTCACGCTGCAGCTTCTTCTTGAGCGCGCGCAGGGCCTGCTCGACATTGTTATCGCGAACCATGATCTGCATAAATCTAAGCCACCTTATCTAATTTCAAAACAGTCAGAGCCCGCTGCGATCAGGCGCGGGTTGCACCGAATAACAAAAACAAAAATTGCGCCGAATCCCTCTCGGGTCGGCTTCACACAGGCGCTGATATGCGAATCGCGGGCGAAATGCAAGGCGGACAGTGCCTTTTGGGTTCCGCATGTCGCCACACACGGCTAAGGGAGCGCGCATGTCGAATACTACCCCGCAACTATATGCCTCGCTTTCGGTAGCGCTGGGAGGCGGTATCGGTGCGCTGGCCCGCTACCAGATGAGCCGCTTGCTGACCGGCTGGCTGGGTGCGCCCGCGATCACGGCCTTTCCCTTCGCCACGCTGGCAGTGAACACCATAGGCAGCTTGCTTATGGGTGTGCTGGCCGGTTGGCTGGTGCGCGGCGCGCCGGAGAATGTGGACCAGTTGCGCCTCCTGCTGGGCGTTGGCCTGTTGGGTGGATTTACCACGTTTAGCGCCTTCAGCCTCGAGACCGCCTTTCTTGTCCAGCGCGGGCAGATTGGGCTGGCGGCCATTTATCTGATGCTGTCCATTGGCCTTGGCGTTTCGGGCTTTATTTTCGGCCTCACCATCACAAGGCTGTTCTCATGACCAACACTTCTGCCACCGGACCGTCCGATGAAGTCCGCCAGTTCACCGTTGGGGAGGATGATGAAGGCATCAGGCTTGATCGCTGGTTCAAACGCCACTTGCCGCAAGTTGGCTTTGGCACCGTCAGCCGCTGGGCACGCACGGGGCAGCTG
>JBASBA010000239.1:0-2086 GCA_049650885.1 Alteraurantiacibacter sp.
GGGTTGGCTGGGTCATCGTGCCGTTTGACCGGAAGGAGATTTGCCGGTCCAATTGAAAGATTGAATCAGTATCCACCGATTGATTCAGTGAATGAATAAGAGCCTATCTAGCGGCAGGTTTGCGCCCTAATATCGGCCATTCGTGTTGTCGTGATTTTCGCCCGAAAGCTGCCAATAGTTCAGGCTAGCGTTGACCTTGGCGTTTCAACCATGCCCATGCCTCGGCAATTTCATCGCGGGAGAAATGTTTTTCTTCGATACCCACCAGCTTGGCGAAGACCGCATCGGCATCAATCAGCCAACCCAGCACTTTGCTGTCCGCCACGACAGCCAGCCTCGCCAGATTATTCAGGTTCTGTGCGATCCATTTCAAATCCTTTGCGACAGCTTCTGCGGTCGCACCTTCGAAATCCAACAGTTCGACAAGCAGATTGATTGCGCCATGTTCGGCAACAATCGCATCGGCTTTCTGGATAAGTTCGCGCTCCTGCTCGGTGGTCAGCTTGCCCGAAATCCTGATCCCGACCGATGCTTCGGCGCTTTGCGGCAAGATGGTATACATTCGATATTCCCTTTATTAAGAATACGTGTTGCAGCCCCGATACAAGGCGATGCTGCGAACACATCTCTTTTGCCAACGGGTTTCCGGGACAATCGGTTCCAAAAGCCAATTTGAAAAAGCTTCTGAACACAATATCGTCATACGGGCCTATGCAGGGAAGCTGACGTTCATTTCTGCGTTCTCGCGCTAACTTGCTTTTTGTTCTTCCGCCTGGACGTTCTCTACAAATCTCAGAAGGAACGCCGTACTCAATCCGAACATAACAAGACCATTGGCCGCCACGATCGCGGAAAGCAGGCGGACGTCTTCATCGAGGATAACGTCGCCGAAGCCCAGCGTGGTTAGGGACACAGTCGCGAAATAGAGGGCGGTTTCCAATTCTTCGAATGCACCGAGCCATAGGAACAGGCTTGCCCAAAGCCATGCAGCGGCCGTCAATGCCACCATCATCCAGATGGTCGCTGCAGCCAGCATCAGAGTGCTGCCAATCCGGCTTTGTAAGAAACGGTAAGTTCCCAGCCAGTCGGCAAAGGCGAAAGCCAGGAAAACGAATCCGGCCTGAACGATGATCGTGGTTCCAACGACGAGAGCGCCTATCAGGAGCTGCATGGATATAGTCATGGTCGTTCGTCCGCTTTTTCCAACGTATCATACCATGTGCCCATTCGCCCTCTGGCCAATCCATAGACACACAGCGCGTTCATATATTCCGTCGAAAACAGCCCGTCGGTTTCCTGATCGAAATCGGGACCGATATAGGTCAGTTGAAAGGCAACATCGTTGGTCGCCGAAAATTGCTCCAGACTCAGCAATGTCGAACGATCATGCGCTGACAGCACAGTATTAAGAGCACGACCGATGATCGCAAAGGTAGACGGTTCCACCACTTCGAATTTGGGACGCAGCCTGCCGTTCAGGATTACGTAGACACCTTCATTTCTACGCGCCGAGCCGATGTCTCCCGACAGGATCAAACTTTCAGGCAAGGCCAAAAAGCCGGCGGTTGCCGCCCCATCCACATGCATCTCGGAGAAAGAAGCGTCCTTTCCTGCAACATTTATCAAAGTTGGCGGAAAAAGCCCGGGAACACTGCTTGATGCCAGTAATATTTGCCGGAACAATGCCAAACGGTGTGGATCGTCAGATACCGCAATCGCACCCAGATCCCAGATTACCCCGCGTCCCGCATCGAGGTTGGAAGCCGCCGCCCCTCGCGATGCTCGGCAGCGACGGCAACAAGCAAGTTCGCATCGATATTCGTGGCGATCAACTTTCGAAGCGGCTCACTGTCTGCCACGCTCGGTTGTGTAAGCACGCCGAACACACCGCGTCGGCGGTAGATGTCTTCGCGCGAGATACCGGTGTAGAATGCACGCAAGCGATCGTCATATTCTGCGCCTAGGAAAGCAAAAGGGGCAATCAGCGCACCGGTGCTGACGCCAGACACGATCGCGAATTCCGGTCGATTACCGGACTCACTCCAACCCTTCAGGAACCCGGCGGCATAAGCGCCATCGTCCGCAC
>JBASBA010000240.1:0-12203 GCA_049650885.1 Alteraurantiacibacter sp.
AGGATGTGCTGGCCCATCGCCGCGCCGCGATCGAGGAAAAGGGCGACGATGCATGGCAGCCTGTCGCCCCGCGAACGCGCCGCATCACGCCCGCGCTGCAAGCCTATGCCGCGATGACGACCAGCGCGGCGAAAGGGGCCATTCGCGATGTCAGCCAGGTTATCAAGGGCAGGAAATAATGCGGTCAGCACTGCCCTTCTGCAGCCTGCCACTGATCCTCCTATCCGCGTGCGATGACACGCAGGGCGCATCGGCACGGGTGACAGATGGCAGTACGATGATCGACTGTTCATTGGGCGGCGCCGGAGGGTTTGGCCGAGATTGCAGCATGGAGCGCGTGCAGCAGGATGGCTCGAACTTTATCATCGTGCGCCACCCTGATGGGGGCTTCCGACGTTTCGAACTTGGCGTGCCTGGCCGTGGACTGATTACCGCCGCAGGCGCGCAACAGGCCGAGGTTACCGACCTTGGCGGCTATGCGGAGGTGCGGGTCGGCTCCGACCGATACCACCTGCCAGTTTCCGAATGACGGCGAAACGACAAGTCCTTTCGGCGGCGCAGACAGCGGCTGCCGAACAGGTGTTAATCCAGAATGGCGAGACAGTTGAAAGCCTGATGGAGCGGGCGGGCGCGGGCGCGGCGGACTGGGTATGGCGATTGGCTGCTGGCAGACCTGTTACTGTGTTGTGCGGTCCGGGGAACAACGGCGGCGATGGCTATGTCATCGCGCGCGTACTGGCCCAACGTGGATTAACCGTATCGGTAATTGCGCCGATCGAACCGAAAACGGATGCCGCGAAGGTCGCGCGCGCAAAATGGGCGGGCGCGCTGGTAGAATCCGCGCAAGGCGAAGTTTTCGTCGATTGCCTGTTTGGCACCGGCCTTGGCCGTCCGCTTTCAGATGGCCTTCTCGCAACGCTGGCCCGCCTTTCGGATGTCCATAATCTGTCCGTCGCGCTGGATCTGCCAAGCGGCATAGACACCGATACTGGCGAACAATTGAACGAAGGTCTGCCCGCCTACGATCTTACACTCGCCCTGGGCGCATGGAAGCGCGCGCATTGGCTGATGCCGGCATCGGGCCTGATGGGGTCACGCCGCCTGATCGATATTGGCCTTGCGCAAGTGCATGGCGCGCCGCAGTTGGCGCAGCGTCCAATCCTGTCCGCACCAGCGGCCGACGCGCATAAATATTCACGCGGATTGGTCACCATAATCGGCGGAGAGATGCCGGGCGCGTCTCTGTTGTCTGCGCGCGCGGCGCAGCATGCTGGCGCTGGCTACGTGAAACTTCTCGCGCCCCACTCGCATCCCGATTTGCCAGCGGACATCGTGCTGGACGAGTCGCACGATATATCCGGCGCGCTTGGCGATCGGCGGCTTGGTGCGCTGCTGATCGGTCCTGGCCTTGGCCGCTCCGATCACGCGCGCGAACGATTGCGGCAGGCGCTGGTATCTGACGCACCACTTGTACTGGATGCCGACGCACTCACCATGCTGACGCCGCAATTGCTGGGCGAAAAGGCCGGGCAGCATCTCGTCACGCCCCATGCAGGTGAACTGGCAACTCTGTGCGAGGCATTTGGGATCACGGCAGAGGGAAAGCTGGAGCAGGCGAGGGCGTTGCACGACGCAAGCGGGTTGACCGTTCTTGCCAAGGGGCCTGACAATATCCTGGTGGGCAATGAAGGTGTTCGCTTCTTCCCGTCAGCATCGCCGTGGCTTTCCGCCGCCGGGACCGGAGACGTTCTGGCAGGTATCGCCGCCAGCCGGATAGCTTATGGACAAGCCGTTTTTCAGGCAGCGGAGGAAGCTGTAGAAATTCATGCGGAGGCCGCGCGACTTGCAGCGCCGGCATTTTGCGCCACCGACCTTGTTGCGGCGCTGCCGAGGGCTTACGCGGCCTTCCTGTGACCGATATCGATACAATCATCCGCATCGCGGCCAAGGGCGATGGCGTTACCGCTGACGGGCGACATGCCCCGATGGCCGCGCCCGGCGATATCCTTTTGCCCGACGGAACGCTGAGGCACGGCCCGAACCATGTCACGCCGCCATGCCGCCATTTTGGCACGTGCGGTGCGTGCCAGTTGCAGCATTGTGACGAAACCGCACTTGCCGATTTCGTTCGCAACCGCGTGGTCTACGCTGCGCAATCGCAGGAACTGGAACCGGCCCATGTTGCCGAACCGGCCATGTCTCCACAACATTCGCGCCGCCGGGCAAGCCTGCGCGCGATCAACGGCGGCGGCCGCCCGTTGATAGGGTTTACGCAAGCTGGATCGCACAAGGTGGTGGATATGCAGGAATGCCATGTCCTGCACCCGCGATTGTTTGCAGTGGTCGCAATGCTGAGAGGCTATTTCACCAAGCTGAAGGGCCGATATGCAATCGGTATCGAACTGACGCTGGTGGATCAGGGCGTCGATTTGAATATCAGCGGTTTTACACCGGAAGGGCTGGAGCAGACAGAGGCACTGCTGGATTTCTGCCGCGATCAGGGCCTTGCCCGCGTAACGCTGGATCATGGTTATGGGGCAGAAAGTTTTTGGGAGCCGGAGCCTGTTACGATAACATTGGGCGGAGTGCCCGTAGCTTTTCCGCCGGGGGCATTCCTGCAAGCGACACAGCATGGCGAAACAACCCTTGTGGCGGCCTGTCGCGAATGGCTTTCCGGGTCCGCCAAGATTGCAGACCTGTTTGCAGGACTGGGTACTTTTGCGCTGTCACTCCCCACAGCTTCGCAAATTCTGGCGGCAGAGGCCGATCTGGCGGCAATCACCGCCTTGCGCAGCGTTTCCAATCAAAAGCAGCAACGCATCGAGTGCGCTCACCGCGACCTGTTCAGAAACCCGCTTCGTGCCGAGGAACTGCGCGATTTTGACGCGGTGATCCTTGACCCGCCGCGTGCCGGTGCGCGGTCGCAAGTCGAACAGATAGCGAAAAGCGAGATCAACCGGGTTGTCTATATCAGTTGCAATCCGTCCAGCTGGGCACGCGATGCTGCGCAACTAAAGGCAGCAGGCTACAAATTGGCGGACCTGCGCCCTGTGGGTCAGTTCCGCTGGTCCACCCATGTAGAACTGGCCAGCCTCTTTACCCGCTAGACATGCTTTTCCATAACTGAAACGATCTGATCTTCCAGCCAGCTGTGGTAGGACGGTTCACTGAAGGCGTGATCTGCACCGTCGCAAACAAGGATCGCCTCGTCGCCAATCGGATAATTCGCGCGAAAAGCTTGCGCGGTTCGATCACGGGCGGCCAGAAGAACGTGCGATCTGCCCTTGAATGCGGACAGCCCCTCGGCCAGGGAATCTCCTAACTTCGTCGTTGGGCTATTGCCCGACATCACCCGTCTTATGCTTCTGGCGACACCGCGAACGGAAACTTTTCCCGTCAGTAATCGACCCAGCTCCCGCGGGTTTCGCAGCTTTTGCCAATACCGGGCCTTAATTGCCTGCGCGGGGGTTTCCTGCGAATTTTCGTCATCGAACGTCCACGGATTGGCGAGAGCAAGAGCATCGAGGCCGAACCCATTGCCCAGCATCAGTGCGGCCGCGGCATCGCAATTTCCAAATGCGGCAATCCGCTTCAATGTCGGGCACTCTTTGCGAAATTGCGCGAGGGACGCTGCAATATCCGGCTGCGAGTTCAAGAAACCTGTATCGATGCCGCTGCTGTCACCCACGCCTCTGCGGTCAAACCGGAAGACGGGAAAACCGCGAGCAGCGATACGCGCGGCAAGCCGAGCCTGCCCCGTAAATGCACCATTGCGTGGTTCACTGCCGCCGCTGACGATAAGCAGGCCGGTCTGCGCATCAGCCTCGTCCAGCGTGCCGACCAGCAGATCGCCTTCACAAGGGAAGGTGAAGTGGCGCCTCGTCATCCTGTTTGCCTTGCAACAAGGTGTGCCAGGGAGCTGGCCTGCGCCGCATCATGGCTTGGTTCTGCCCGCAGCCAAAGCGCGCTGCCGCCCACATCGCCCTGTGCAATTTCGCTGACATCGTCATGTGTCAGCACCGCGGAGCCGAGCGAATTGATCATTTGTGGCCCGAATTCATATCCCGCCAGCCGCAGCCCTTCAGAAGAGCCTCGGGCAATCAGATCCTCGCGCGTGTCCTTGTGCCCCGCTTCGCTCGCGATGATAAGCTGCGCCCGCAGCATCGCCCGCAGCAAGCTGGCACCTGAGGCGGGGGCATAGTGGATATTGGGCAGATGCGCAGGGGCGATCAGCGCGCCGCCCCGGATCGCCAACACGTGCGTGGCGCGGAAGTATCGGGCAGCGGCGTTCATCGCGTCCCGCCAACCCTCCAGTGACTGATAGCGGTGATCTTCCAGGCTCTCGTTCGTGCCCGGCAGATCTGGCAGGAAACAATCGATCCCGGCCCGGTCCAGCGCCCGCATAAGCTCGACAGTGAAGTGACGCAGCTTGTTGCCCTCGTCAAACAAGGCGCGAATCACGAGGATTCGGCATGTCCGTTGCCGATCAAAGCTGAGCGCGTATTCGTCTGAACCGGAGGGAGAGGGCCAGAGACCCGTCAACATAGGGCGTTAGCCATCCGTACGTTTGGCGGTGACAAACGCGAGCAATCCGCCGAAAGTTTCCAGCATCTCGCCGTCAACATCGTCATCCTCAATGATGATATCGAGGCGATCTTCCAGTTCTGTAAGGAGCCCGGCCACAGCCATTGAATCAAGCTCGGGCAGGTGCCCGAACAGGCCTGACCCGGCGTGGAGTTCGGAGATACGTTCTGCCGAAAGGCCAAGAACGTCGGCAAGAACCTGACGCAGGAGGAGATCGGTGTCCTCGTTCTGCTCGGTCGGGGCAGGAAGATTGGTCGGCATAACATTGGCGGCACTAGCCCCCGTTTGACCGAGAAACAAGCTTGCGTAGCTCTGCCCTGGCGATGTGGGGCCAGTTGAGAGGCGAGGCAGGCCGAAGGCAGGTAAGCTGCCAGCGTACGCGCGTCTGCTCCATCCAGTCGCGTTTGTACGGATCATCGCCCGTGCCGAAATCGACATGCTTTACACCATCTGTGTCGATCACTCGTTCGAACAGCGCCGCTGTAAGCGTGGTTCCGGGTGAAAGTTTGCGGGACGATGTGCGATGAGCCAGCTTGTGGATATATGCCGTATCGCCATCCACGGTCCAGAACTGGGCGGCCACCGGCGCGCCGTTATGCAGTGCCATTGCAAATCGAAAACGTCCCGCATCGCTTTCAGCCATCGCAAACTTTCGCAGCATGGCCGAATCGCCTTCCTCTGGCTTCCAGCTATCCGCGTAGATTTCCTCATAAGCCGTCCAGTCGCCCGGATCGAATTGCGTAGAGATTGAAACCTGCACCTTCGTCGCCTTGCGCTTCAGCGTGGTGCGCAGTTGACCTGGACGATCGGCAAGAAATTGGCGGAAGCTACGACCTGCGACATGCAGGATATGATTTGTATCGCAAGCCTCCACCATCACCAGCCATCCTGCGTGATGGAACGCCTGGCTCAGGCGATCGACGGTATCGTCCTCCGCCGACAATTTGGTGAAAGTGATGCGGTGCGTATGCGTGGCGAGATCTTCCGCCAGCGCTTCCAGCAGGCTGTTATCGCTTATCCCGTGAGTTCGCAGTTCTGACCAGGTAAAGGCGTACCAGTTGGTGAGCGATTCAAGCCCGGCCTTGGCCTTGCGCAGGGGAAGGGCAACGGCAGTTGATCTATTTCTGGCGCACGCAACCAGGGGCCTGTGGCCGCTCTCTTCCAGCTGGGCAAACCACCCCAGACGCGCAAACGGACCCGCGCCGGACCAATCCAGGCCTTGCAGATCGTTAACCGTGTGGTGATAGCTGATGGTAGTCACGAAAAATTGCTTACCTCGGAACTAAGATGACACTTGCGCCAGATCCAACACCATACCCGCTCGATCACCTCGTCTTACGGGGAAGCGATGCGGACGCTGCGCTGGTTTTGCGTGCAAAGACACTTAGCTGGAATGATTTAAGAAGCCGTGTCGCCCAGCTTGCAAGCTGGTTGGTGGGGCAATCGCCGGAAGCTGGGGCAAGAGTGGCGACCTGGGCTTCGAAGGGTGAGCTTACCTGTATCATGCCGCTGGCAGCGGCGCGGGCCGGACTGGTGCATGTGCCGATCAATCCGCTGCTGAAACGCGCGCAGGTTAAGCATATCCTTCAAGATTGCGGCGCCAGCTTGTTGATCGCCAATAGCGCGCGGCTCGCATCGCTAGAGGGCGATGATGTGCCATCATCCTGCGCTGTCTTCGAGGAGCTGCCCACGATGGAGGCATGCAGCAATGCCGTTCCACTTGCCGAACCGTCGCGGGCAGCCACCAATGATCTGGCCGCGATCCTTTATACCAGCGGTTCTACCGGGCGGCCCAAGGGGGTCATGCTCAGCCATGCGAACATGTGGCTGGGCGCGGTCAGCGTGGCGCACTATCTGGATTTGGCCCGCGATGATGTGACGCTGGCAGTGCTACCGCTCAGTTTCGATTACGGGCAGAACCAGCTGTTTTCAAGCTGGTACGCCGGGGGCAGCGTTGCCCCGCTGGATTATCTGACCCCGCGTGACGTCATCAAGGCGTGCGGCCGTTATGGCGTCACAACGCTGGCCGCCGTGCCGCCGCTCTGGCTGCAACTGGTCGGGCAGGAGTGGCCGGATGCGGCCGTCAAACCCATGCGCCGCCTCACGAACAGTGGCGGGGCGCTGACCGAAAACCTTGTGCGTAGCCTGCGCAACCTTTTTCCCAAGGCGCGGCTGTATCCCATGTACGGACTGACAGAAGCATTCCGTTCCACCTACCTCGATCCAGACCTGGTTGACGCGCATCCCACATCGATGGGCCGTGCCATTCCGTTTGCCGAAATACTGGTGGTGGACGATGGGGGTGGGATCGCGGACGAGGGCGAGCTGGTGCATTGCGGGCCATTGGTGGCGCAGGGCTATTGGCAGGATGCCCAACGTACTGCACAGCGATTCAAACCCGCGCCTGTGGGATCGGTATACGGTGGCATGGCCGTTTGGTCTGGCGACAAGGTTCGCCGTGCCGATGATGGTTTGTTGTATTTCGTCGGCCGGGATGATGCCATGATAAAGAGTGCGGGCAACCGGATCAGCCCGCAGGAAATCGAGGAGGCAGCAATCGCATCCGGTTTTGCAGAGGAGGCAGTAGCAATGGGCGTGCCGGACGAGAAACTGGGCCATGCCATTCACCTGGTTTTGTGCGGATCGGGTGATGAGGAAGAGCTTCGCACCGCGCTGCGCCGCGAGTTGCCCAATTTCATGCAACCGGCGCTGATCCAGTGGGTGGATGCGATGCCGCTCAATCCCAACGGCAAGATAGATCGCGCAGCCTTGGCGAGGGATGCCGTATGAAAGCGCTTGGCCCGATACCTGCGGATTACACTGCGAAAGACGGCGAGCTCATGATTGGCGGGCGCACCGCCAGCGCGCTGGTGAAGGAAGCCGGAGACACCCCTCTGTTCGTTTATTCCCGCGCGGTGATAGAACAGCGTATTACGGCCCTGCGTGAAGCAATGCCGGAACGATTGTGCATACATTATGCCATGAAAGCAAACCCTTACGGTGCGTTGCTAGAATTTATCGCAGATCTGGTCGACGGGCTGGATATCGCTTCTGTAGGTGAGTTGAGGCAGGCGCGGGAAGCGGGATATACTCCGCGCGAAATCAGCTTTGCCGGACCGGGAAAGCGCGATCGTGAACTGTTCGCTGCGATCAAGGCAGGCGTCACTTTGAACATTGAATCCGAGAATGAGGCAGAGCGTGCGCTTCAGATCGGCAAAGAGCTCAGGATCGCGCCGCGGCTTGCCATCCGGGTCAATCCCAGTTTCGAATTGCGCGGGTCGGGCATGAAAATGGGCGGCGGGGCAAAACCCTTTGGAGTGGACGCGGATCGTGTCCCGGCGCTGGCCCGCAGAATAGTCGATGCCGGCGCAAACTGGCGCGGCTTCCATATCTACTCCGGCAGCCAGGCGCTGGATGCTGAGGCCATTATTGAGAGTCAGGCCCATGTCCTTGAAGTTGCCGCAAAACTTGCGAGTAAGGCAGGCGTTGACGTGCCACATCTCAATATGGGCGGCGGCTTTGGCATTCCCTATTTCGACAAGGATACACCGCTCGACATTGCGGGTGTGGGTGATGCGCTGAAACGGCGTTTCGCCAATCTGCCTCCTATCTTGTCAGAAACGCAATTCGCGATTGAACTGGGGCGTTATCTTGTGGGCGAGGCTGGGGTATATCTCACGCGGATCGTGGACCGGAAATTGAGCCACGATACGACATATTTGATAACGGACGGCGGACTGCATCACCAGCTTGCCGCTTCTGGCAATTTTGGCACCGTGGTTCGGCGCAATTACCCCTTGGCAATCGCCAACAAGTTTGACGAAGGTGGCCAGGAAATCGTGAATGTCGTCGGCTGTCTGTGCACGCCGCTGGACAGGCTGGCCGATGCGGCCAGTCTGCCGCGCGCCGATGCGGGCGATCTGGTCGCGGTGTTCTGCGCCGGGGCCTATGGGGCCAGCGCCAGTCCGGCCACGTTCCTGGGGCAGGGGCCAGCGCTGGAAATGCTCGTCTGATTTCCGCCGACATACCCGTCCCACTTTAGGACAGGGCACCACAAAACCCGCTTCCAGCGCGGTTTTGGGGCGAAGGCTAACGCAATGTTCACCCTTTTTCGCGAGAACCGCGATCGGATCCGAAGGGCAAACTGCCTGTGCAGCCTGCACGGACTGCACAGCCGCTTGCCCGACATTCGCGAAGGACGATCAATGCGAACGAATAAGCCCGCCTGCCTCCTGCTTGCATCGGCAAGCCTCGCCATTGCCCTGTCCGGCTGCGGCGCGGGCGCTGCCGGGCCGCAACTGGAGCCCGCACGCTTCGTAGCCATGCAGGAGGGGCCTGGCGAAGAATACGTCATCGGTCCACTTGATCAGTTGACCATCCACGTTTGGCGCAATGACGAGCTTGGTGCCGAGGTTCAGGTCCGTCCCGACGGGCGTATCACTACGCCGCTGGTGGCGGATATGCCTGCCGTCGGCAAGACACCAACCATGCTGGCAGAGGACATTCGCCTGCAGCTCTCTCAATATATCGAAGAGCCTCTCGTGACTGTTATCGTCAAGGAATTTGCCGGCACGTTCAGCCAGCAGGTGCGCATCGTAGGCGCTACTGCCCAGCCAGCCTCGCTGCCCTATCGCGCCAACATGACATTGCTGGACGCCATGATCTCTGTCGGCGGACTTTCAGAATATGCCGCCGGCAATCGCTCCAAGCTCATCCGTTTCGATCGCCAGAGTGGAGAGCAGCGCGAATTTGCATTGCGCCTGTCGGATCTGCTGCGCCGGGGTGACAGCGATGCCAACGTGATGCTGCGCCCCGGTGACGTGATCATCATTCCTGAAAGCATGTTTTAAGGAAGGTACGGGGGGTTGAACCAACTTCTTGAAGAACTGCGCGCAGGAGCGTGGGCGATCTGGAATCGTCGCTGGCTGGCGCTGGCCATTGCCTGGGGTATTTGCCTGCTTGGCTGGCTGGTGGTGGCGTTGATCCCCAACACCTATGAAAGCGAAACGCGAATTTTCGTTCAGCTTGACGACGTTCTGGCGGAGCAGATCGGCATCGGGGCAGGTAGCCGCGCCCGCGACATCGACCGTATCCGACAGACGCTGGTCAGCTCAGTTAACCTGGAAAAGATCGTCCGCTCGACTCGTATCGGTGACAGCGTGAGATCGCCCACCGAGATGGAGCGTGCGATCGAGGCGCTTACCAAGGACGTGGAAGTGGTGAGCGTGGGCGAGAACATTTTCGAGATTTCCGCCAAGAGCGGCCGCTCGGATTTGTCGGATACCCAGAATGCCGAACTTGCGCAGGTAATCGCGCAACGCATGATCGAGATATTCCGCCAGGAAAACCTTGGCGGCGCACGCGGGGAAATGCAGGATTCGATTGAATTTCTGAACCAGCAACTCGCGCAGCGCGAAGGCGAGCTGGAAGCAGCGGAAGAGCGGCGCCTTGCCTTTGAATCCGCAAATCCCGATTTGATTGGCGGCGCACAGGCCATCGCCAACCAACTTACAGCGACAAGAGCTGCATTACGTTCGGTTGAATCAGACCTCGCCGCTTCGCAAGGTGCGCTTGCAGCGCTTGACGGGCAGATCGCCAGCACGCCGCGCACGATTATCACACCTGGATCGGGCGGCCCGCAGGCTTCGCTTGCACAGGCGGAGGCCAGCGTTGTAGCGATGGAAGCGCGCGGTTTGACGAACGAGCATCCCGATATGGTTGCCGCGCGGCGCACCGTTGCCAATCTTCGTCAACAGGCACAGGCCGCCGGCACGCAGGGCGGTTCCACCAATCCAGCATACAGCACATTGCAATCCATGCGCGTCGAACGGATGTCGAATGTGCAATCGCTGCAATCACGCGCTGCTGCATTGCGCGCGGAAATCGCATCCATCACTGCCAGCCAGATGCGCGAGCCGGGCGCTGCTGCGGAAGCCCAGCGCATCAGCCGTGACTACGATGTGCTGCGTGAACAGTATGATCAGTTGCTGCAGGATCGCGAAGAACTGCGCCTGCGCGGCCAGGTTGAGAACGAGCGTAGCGCGGTGCAATTCGAAGTTGTCGATCCGCCCACCACACCGCGGGTTCCAGCGTCGCCCAATCGCCCCTTGCTGCTGCTGGGTGTGCTGATCGTGGGTGTGGGCGCAGGAGGCAGTATCGCCTTCGCGCTTGGCAAGCTTGGCTCTACCTTTGCCACGGCCAGCCAGCTGGAACGCAATTTCGGCCTGCCGGTAATCGGCACGATTTCGCATACCTTTACCGAAGCCGGCCGCGACCTGCGCGCCAAGCGGCTCAGGTATTTCGCAGCCGGGGCCGGTGGCCTTGGCGTATTGTTTGTCGTGCTGATGGGCGTTGAGTTCGTCCAGCGCGGCATGGTGGCGTGAAGGACGGCGCAATGACAGAACACCGTAAATTGCCCGATCCACCAAAGACGCTTCTGGAACGTGCTGAAAGCATGTTCGGCCTTGGCGGATTTACACCTGCTGCCGTTCCCCGCGAGTTAAAGAAGCCGGTCAATCGCCGCCCCAGCCGCGCTACGCCGAAATCCCTGAAAGCATCGCCGGAAGAACGAACGCCGTCGCCCATCGCGACTGATGTCGCTGTGGATGTGAATGCGGCGCGAGTTGAGCCCGTTTACGAAGATGTCGAATTTTCCAATATCGTTCATACGATTGATCGGGATTGCCTCAGCCGCCACGGCCTTATCCAGCCCGAAGGTCAGGTGACGGAGCTTCTCGAAGAATTCCGTATCGTAAAGCGCCAGGTTCTACAATCTGTGCGCAAGGCACGCGAAACAGGTTCCGGCGCGCTGGCGCAGCGAGTGTTGATATGCTCGCCACATCCAAACGAGGGAAAAAGTTATTGCGCCGCCAACCTGGCCATTGCGCTGGCCGCTGAAAAGGACAGCGAAGTCCTGTTGGTGGACGCTGATTTCGCAAAGCCCTCCTTGCTGCGGATGTTCGGTCTTCCCAAAGGGCCAGGCTTCATGGATATCCTTGCGCGCGATGATATGAAGGTGGAGGACTGCGTTCTCGCCACCGACATCGCCGGATTGCATGTTCTGCCGGCAGGCAATCATACGACGATGGATAGCGAATATCTGGCCAGCCATCGTACTGCAGAGGTGCTGGACAGGCTGACACGCGCTGCCCCCAATCGGATTGTGATATTCGACAGCCCACCAGCATTGGCAGCATCGCAGGCCGCCGAACTGGCAGAGCATGTAGGGCAGGCGATCGTTGTGGCCCGTGCAGATCGTACCGGCCAGAACGCGCTAGAAGATGCTCTGACGCTGCTGTCCGCCTGTTCGGACCTGAAATTGCTCCTCAATGCGGCGCACTTCAGCCCCAGCGGGCGTCGGTTCGGTGCCTATTACGGGGAGGAGCCATGATAAGCTTCCGCAAACCGTTCGCATTTTCAATCAGTCTTGTGCTGGCCCTTGGCACGGCATGGCAGCCGGTGCAGGCGCAGGAAACGCAAAGTGCCAGCTCGCACAGCCAGCAGATCGACACTGGCGAAAGCGACGAACGATCCTCCCGCGCACAAATCGTCCCCTATATCGAGGCCTCGCAGGTCATCACTGCGCAGTTGCAGCCGGGTGATGACGTGCTGACCTATAC
>JBASBA010000241.1:0-3651 GCA_049650885.1 Alteraurantiacibacter sp.
ATGGTGACGTTGCTGGAACAGGAAAAGCAGCGATTTCTCGCCCGGCGCGGAATCGATGATCGTGAAACCCCGCGTGACGTGGCATTTTGCAACTATACGCTGGGCTCGGCAGATTTGCTGGAGGTGCCGGACGCGCCATCGGACCCGCGCTTCGCCGGAAACCCCCTTGTTCTCTCGCCCCCGCAGGTGCGCTATTACGCAGGCCAGCCGCTGGTTTCCGAAGAGGGCGCCTCTCTTGGCACCTTGTGTGTGCTCGATACCGAGGCGCACAAAAATCCGCTTGACGAGTTTCAGCGTCAGGGGCTGGCCGTGCTGGCAAAGGCGGCGGTGCGCAGGCTGGAAACGCGGCGCGCTAGCCTGCATGCAAAGCGCATCATTGCAGAGCGTGAAGAGCGTTTGCTGCGCATGATCGAAGGCGTGCCGCAGATCGCCTTTTCGGCCGACGACGAAGGCAATTTCGACTATTTCAACAAGCGCTGGACCCAGATGACCGGCGAAAAGGCACCGCGAACATCCGAAGAATGGCGCCCGTTCATCCATCCGGACGATGTGGAAGAAACTCTGCGCGTGTGGGACAAAAACTTCGCCGCTGGCGAGGAATTCGAGGCCGAGTTCCGCTTTAAATGCGCGGATGGCTCCTATCGCTGGGTGCTGGGCCTAGCCATCCCTGTGTCAGAGCGGGAAGGCGATCCGCTACGCTGGTTCGGAACCGTCACCGATATCGACGATGTCCGCAACGCGCTGGAGCAGCGGGACTTGCTGGCAAAGGAGCTGGCGCACAGAATCAAGAATATCTTCGCCGTGGTGATCGGCCTTGCCTCGCTGCAGGCGCGCAAGTCCCCGGTAAACGCGCCGTTCGTGAAGGAATTCACGCAGGCCCTGCGCGCCCTTGGTCGTGCGCATGAATTCGTGCAGCCACAGGAAGGCCCGAAACAGGAAAGCCTGTCCGGCCTGCTGGCGGCGTTGTTTACGCCCTATGCCGATGGCGACAACGCACCGCGCGTGCATGTCACCGGCATCGATTCCGCGATCAGCGCCCGCGTTGCCACGCCGCTGGCACTGATGTTCCACGAACTGGCGACCAACTCGGCCAAATATGGCGCACTGTCCGCTGATGGCGGTCAGATTGAGCTGGCTATTGCAGAGGAAGGCGACGCCATAACGCTAAAATGGCGCGAATATGGCGGACCTTCCGTGGTCGAACCGGAGACGACTGGCTTCGGTTCCCGGCTCGTGGAGATGAGCGTTACCGGCCAGTTGCAGGGCACCTGGAATCGCCAGTTCGCCGCCGATGGGCTGATCGTGGACATCACCATTCCCAAAGCCGCCCTTACCACCTGAATGGCCTTGGCACCGCCTGCCTTCCTGCGGTTCGAGGCCCTGGGAAAAACCTATGGCGGTGTGGAGGCCCTGCGCGATGTTACGCTCTGCATCCCACAAGGTGAATTCGTGGCGCTTGTCGGTGCATCCGGCTCTGGCAAGTCGACACTGTTAAAATGCATCAACCGGCTGGTGGAGCCGACATCGGGCCGTGTTCTGCTGGATGGGGAGGATGTGCTGGCCGGACCTGCATCGCTGGTGCGCCGACGCATCGGCTACGTCTTCCAGGGCATCGGCCTGTTTCCGCATATGAGCGTGGCCGAAAACATCGCCCTTACGCCGCGGCTGGTGGGAAACAGGCTGCCCGATGCGCGCATCGCCGAATTGCTGGAACTGGTGGAACTGGACGCCGCAATGGCCAGCCGCCTGCCGTCGGAACTGTCCGGCGGGCAACGGCAGCGCGTCGGCGTGGCAAGAGCGCTGGCAGGCGATTCGCACCTATTGCTGATGGATGAACCATTCGGCGCGCTGGACCCAATTACGCGCGGCCAACTGGGAATGCGCGTGCGCGGCCTGCATCGCGAACTGGGACTGACCACGGTGATGGTGACACATGACATGGCCGAGGCCCTGCTGCTGGCCACGCGGGTACTGGTGATGGATCAGGGACGCATCATTGCCGACGAAGCCCCCGCCGCCCTGCTGGCCGGCAAGGGCGGCAAGGTGGCGCAGGCACTGGTAGAGGTGCCGCGCGAACAGGCCCGCCAGCTTGCCGGTATGAGCGGATGAGCCCGCTGCTGGACGCCGTACTGGACCTTGGCCCCCAATTGGCAGAACACGTTTTGCTATGCGCAGCCGCCGTGGCGCTGGGCATCGCCGCGGCGCTGCCATTGGCAGTCTGGGCCAGCCGGTCCCCCACCGTCGCTAAGGTGGCGCTGGGATTTGCCAGCCTCGTCCAGACCATTCCTGCTCTGGCTTTGCTGGCCCTGTTCTTCCCTATTTTGCTGGCTGCACGCTCGGTGTTTGGCGAGGATCTGCCCACACTGGGCTTCCTGCCTGCATGGCTGGCGCTGGCGCTGTATGCTCTGCTTCCCATCCTGCGCAACGCGGTGACAGCGCTTGCCAATCTTGATGACGAGCTGATCGAGGCGGCAGACGGGCTTGGCATGACGGCATGGCAGAAGCTGCGGCTGGTGCAGGCTCCGCTGGCTGCCCCGTTCGTGATGGCGGGCATTCGCACCGCCAGCGTGTGGACCATCGGCGCAGCCACATTGGCCACCACGATCGGGCAGCGTTCGCTGGGCGATCCCATCTTTGCAGGATTGCAGACGCAAAACTGGGTGCTGGTTCTGGCCGGCTGTATCGCCAGTGCAGGATTGGCGCTGGTGGCAGATGCGCTGTTTGGCCTGGTGGAGCGCGGCTTTGCCAGCCGTCGCGCCGGGTTGGTGATAGCAGGCGGGGCGCTGGCACTCGCCGGCATTGCCGGGGCCGCCGCCAGCACGATAGACTGGCGCGGAGACGGGCGTGATACCGTGGTTATCGGCGCCAAGAGTTTCTCCGAACAATATATCCTTGCAAGAACCATCGGTGCCATGCTGGAAGATGCGGGTTACGCCGTCGAATATCGGGAGGGACTGGGATCGGCAGTTGTGCACAATGCCGTGGCCAGCGGCGCGATAGATATCTCGGTCGATTACACCGGCACGTTGTGGACGAACACGCTCAACCGCTCAGACAACCCCGGTCGCGCGGCGATGTATGACAAGATCGTCCGGTGGGAGGATGAAAACACAGGCGTGCGCGTGCTGGGCCGACTGGGGTTCGAGAACGCCTATGGCCTGGCGGTGCGCGGGGATACCGCCAACCAGCGGCAGCTTGCAACGATTGCCGATCTTGCCGCAGCCGCACCGCAGCTTACCATCGGCGGCGATCCGGAATGGTTCGAGCGTCCCGAATGGGCAGCGGTGCGCGAAGCCTATGGCTTGCGTTTTGCCGATCAACGCACCTTCACGCCCACCTTCATGTATAACGCCCTGCAATCTGGCGAGGCAGACGTGATCAGTGCCTACACCAGCGACGGCCGCATTGCCGAAGATGCGCTGTCGGTGCTGGCCGATCCGCTTGAAGCGTTGCCATCCTACGATGCGATTATCCTGCTTTCCCCGCGGATCGCGCAGGACGAAGTGCTGGTCGCCGCGCTGCAACCCTTACTGGGCGCAATCGATGTGGAGACCATGCGGCAGGCCAATTTGATGGTGGATGGGAACGTGGACAAGCAATCCCCGCAGCAGGCCGCGGAGTGGCTGCTGGATACTATTGCACGCTGAACCC
>JBASBA010000242.1:0-14371 GCA_049650885.1 Alteraurantiacibacter sp.
GGATGGCAGATTGAAAACGGCACGAGTGGCCTGGTGCCGTGCGGCACCACCGGCGAAAGCGCCACGCTGGATAATGACGAGCATCATCAGGTAATCGCCGTTTGCGCCGAAGTGGCGGCGGGCCGCGTGCCGGTGATCGCGGGCGCAGGCTCAAACGACACGAAAACGGCGCTGTGGCATATCAAGGAGGCGCAATCCGCCGGTGCCGATGCGCTGCTGCTGGTCGCGCCTTATTACAACCGCCCCAGTCAGGAGGGACTGCTGGCGCATTTCAGCTATCTGGCGGAGCGGGCCGACCTTCCCATTGTGCTGTACAATGTGCCGGGCCGCACGGTAACGGATATCGCGCCCTCCACCGTCATCGAATTGCACCGACGCTTTCCGGAAAGGATCGTGGCCTTGAAGGATGCCAGTGGAGATCTGTCGCGCGTGGTTACCCACCGCATGGGCGCAGGACCGGATTTTTGCCAATTGTCCGGTGATGATCCCCTGTCACTGGCCGGATATGCACTGGGCCAGTCGGGTTGCATTTCGGTAACCGCCAACGTCGCGCCGAAGCTGTGCGCCGATTTCCACGCCGCCGCCGCGAAGGGCGATTTTGCCACTGCGCGCGAATTGAACGAGCGGCTTTATCCGCTGCACAAGGCAATGTTCTGCGACGCCAGCCCCGCTCCTGCGAAATACGCGCTGAACAAGCTGTTCGACTGGTTCAGTCCCGATGTGCGCCTGCCGATCGTGCCATGCTCCGACGCCGCGAAAGCTGCCGTGGACGAGGCGATGGAACTGGCGGGTATCGCGGCATGACCGGCAAGTTTCTACTCGCCGCTGCCGCCCTCGCGCTCTCGTCCTGCGCCACTATGCCCGGTATTGCGCCGCCTGCGCTGGATGTGCTGGCGCGCGATTACCTCGCGCTGCAACTGGCGATTGGTGAGAAAGACCCCGGCTACGTGGATGCCTATTACGGGCCGGAGGAGCTGGCGACGCGCGCTGCACAGGGTGATGGGGAAACCTCGCTTGGCGAATTGCAGGCACGTGTCGTGGCACTGGATGCGACGCTTGGCCTGGTCGAAGCCGATCCCGGCACGCCGGAGGCTGAGCGCGTGCGCTATCTGCGCGCCATGCTTTCCAGCGCAAAGGTTCGCCTGCGTATGCTGCGCGGGGAGAAGATATCCTTTCAGGACGAGGCCGAGGGACTGTTCGGCGTGCGGCCCGAACTGATCGACCTTGCCACGCTGGACCCCGTGATAGCGCGGATTGAGGAACTGGTGCCCGGCGATCCGTCCGATGGTCCGCTGAACGAAAGGCTGAACGCTTATCAGGACCGTTTTATCATCCCGAATGACAAACTGCCCGCAGTGATTGATGCAGCGGTTGCCGAATGCCGCGCGCGAACCCTTCCGCACATCCCCTTGCCACAGGGTGAAAGTTTCGATCTCTCCCTTGTTACAAACAAGCCCTGGGGCGGCTTCAACTACTATCAGGGCGATTATCATTCGGTAATCGAGATCAACACGGATCTCCCCACGCGGCTGGACCGGGCGGTGGATGTCGGCTGTCACGAGGCATATCCCGGCCACCACGTCTATTCCACGCTGATAGAGCGGGACCGGGTGAACGCTCTTGGCCAGATCGAATTTACGCTGCTCCCCCTGTATTCGCCGCGCGCTATCATCAGTGAAGGCAGTGCGGAATATGGCGTAAAACTGGCATTTCCGGGTGATAGCCAACTGCAATACGAGCGTGACGTGCTGGCCCCGTTGGCAGGCGTGGATGCCAGTGAGATCGGTGCGTATTACGAATTGCGAGAGGCCCTGGGCGATCTTTCAGGCGCCTATTACACAATCGCTGCGGCCTATCTGGACAAGACGATGACGCGCGAGGAAGTCATTGATGCCTCCATGCGCTATCGCCTGATGAGCCGCGAGCGCGCCGAACAGTCACTGCGCTTTATGGATACCTATCGCAGCTATGTAATCAATTACGGGCTGGGTCAGGACATAGTCGGCGCAGCGGTGGAGGCGGGCGATGCCGACACGGCAATGCGCTGGCGGCGGTTCATCGGCATTCTCAGCAATCCCACCCTGCCAGAGGATATAATGTAGGAGCGCTGCCGCCGCTTTATCGCAATTGCGCTTTTGGCCTTTGCGTTTTGCCGGGGGCATCCCTACATCCCGCCACCTTATGGCACGCCCCAAACCCGCCACGTTCGACAAGCAGAAAGTCGTCGCCGAAAATCGCAAGGCGCGGCACAACTACTATATCGAGGACAAATTCGAGGCGGGTCTCGCCTTGCAGGGGACCGAGGTAAAGGCACTGCGCGGCGGCGAGGGTAGCATCGTCGAAAGCTATGCCGAGGTGCGTGACGGGCAGGTCTGGCTGATCAATGCCAACATTCCTGAATTCAGCCACGGCAACCGCCACAATCATGAGCCGAAGCGTCCGCGAAAACTGCTGCTGCACACGCGGGAGATTGCCTAGTTTGTCGGCGCGGTGGAGCGCAAGGGCATGACGCTGGTGCCGCTGTCCGTTTATTTCAATGCTCGCGGCCGCGCGAAAGTGGAATTGGCGCTGGCCAAGGGCAAACAGGCCCATGACAAGCGCGCCACGGCCAAGGATCGCGACTGGCAGCGCGACAAGGCACGTTTGATGCGCGAAAAGGGTTGAACCGCCGCTTTTTTCTGCTGTGCAGGGACTTCGCAAAGTTACCGTGTGTTGCCGTTAAGCGATGGTTGTTATTCCATCGTCCAGAACCATCTTGGCAGGTGCGCGCAAAGGAGTAAGGCCGTTCCATGATGGAGAAGGCGAAACGTTGGCTTTCGGCACAAATGCCGAGAATGCCCAAGCGGGAAGAGATGGCGAACAATCGCTGGCTCGCGCCTGTCGCCGGGACGATCAAACGCTCCGAGTTGTGGCGATTCACGCGCCGTAGCGTTCCGCGGGGTGTTGCCCTGGGTGTCTTCGCGGCTTTCATCATTCCGCTGGGTCAGACGTTTCTGGCCGTTGCGCTTGCCTTGCCTTCGCGGGCCAATCTGCCGCTGGCCGCGGTCACCACACTGATAACCAATCCCCTTACCGTAGCCTTCTGGGCCGTGATTGCGCACCGTCTGGGCCAATTCGTGCTGAAGGTTGATGCCGGAATGAGCGGAGCCGCGAACGAGCACATCCAAAGCACCTGGTTTCAGGAATTTGCCCAATGGGCCGAGATCGCAGGCGTTGCCGCGTTCGGTTTCGTGATACTGGCCGTGGTGGGCGCGGCAATCGGCTATATTCTTGCCAGCTTCATCTGGCGGTTCGTGGTGGCGCGCAAGTGGGGCAGGCGTCCGGCAAAGATCAAGACGCCCCAACCGGCAGAGTGAGTCCTTTTGCGCATATGCGTGATTTGCCATCTAGGGCGCGTGCCAACGCAATGCTAAAGCACTGGAAATGAAGATTGATAAAGCGCAGGAATCGCGTCGACTGATCGACGTTATCTCGGTGGCTGCCGCCGTGCTGTCCAGCATCGTGCTGATCCAGTATGCGACAGACAGCACCACGGCAACGCTGGCCTTCGCCGGCGGTCTTGTCGTGCTGGGGCTGATCGCCTTTGCCGCAGGGCGCGCGCATGTGGGCGCGGAACGGCTGCCTGAACCTGACCTACCCGACTGGTCTGTTACCGTTGCCGCGATAGCGCGGGCTGACATGGCCGTGGCCATCACCGATCGCGCCAATCGTCTGGTATGCGCCAACGCCACCTTCGAATTGTGGTTCGGTTCAAGCAACGCGCCGCCGCGTTTGCCGGTCGACGGATCAAGCGCCGAAAAGCTGACGCGGTTGGCGCGTGCGGCCTGGAGAGACGGGCGGGGCGGTGAAACCGTCACCATCGCCGATGAAGAGAAAGCCTGGGAAGCCGAAGCCGTGCGTGCAGGCGGCGGGGATGACTATCTGGTCTGGCGGTTCTCTCCTGTCACGCGCAGCAATCCGCTGGCGGGGATGGGCAGCCACATTACGGGCCTGTTCGGTTCGGTGCTGGGGGCAGCGGGAATCGCTGTTGCGCTGGTCTCTCCCGATGGCATGGTGCGCGCCGCCAATTCCGCACTGGCGCGGCGCGCGCTTGGCGATGAAAATGCCAGCATGTCCGGGCAGGAATTCGTCCGCCTGCTGCGCTCTGACGATCGCGAACGCATCTATTTTACGCGCGAGGGGCAGAAAGGTTCGCCGCAAACACTGGTGCAGGTGCCGCTGGTCGATCCTGCGATTGCCGCCATCGAACCGGTGCCGGGCAAGGCGGCAGCGGAATCGCCTTCGATCATGCTTTTGATCGACAGCGGCATCGGCCTTGGCGGCTGGGGTGGTGAAAGCAAGGGGCAGGCCGCGCAGCTCGAAAACCTGCTGGAGCAATTGCCGCTGGGCCTTGCCACCACCAATCGAGACGGCAAGTTCCTGTTTGCCAACCCCGCATTCCGGCGCGCTTCGGGACTTGGGTCTGAATTACCGCCCTATCCCTCGGATCTGGTGGTGCCGCGGGACAAGACGGCCATGTCCGACGCGGTGCGCCGCTATGGGCAGGGTCCTGCTTCAAGCGGGGACGTGGCCGTGCGAATGCGGAACGAACCGGAGGAGCCGATCAGCCTTGGCCTTGCCGGCGTTCGCGGGTTGGGAGAGGCGGCTGTGCTGCTATCCTTGGCAGATACAACGGAGGAAGCCCGCCTGAAGAGGCAGGTGGCGCAGGCCACCAAGATGCAGGCCGTTGGCCAGCTTGCAGGCGGCGTTGCGCATGACTTCAACAACGTCCTCACCGCCATTATCGGCTATTGCGACCTCATGCTGCTGCGCCATACGCCGGGCGACAGCGATTATGACGATATCCAGCAGATCAGGGCCAATTCCAACCGCGCGGCCAGCCTGACGCGGCAATTGCTGGCCTTCAGCCGCCAGCAGACCCTGCAGCCCGAAGTGCTGCAATTGCCCGACGTGCTGAGCGAGGTTTCGCAGCTTCTCAAGCGGCTGCTGGGCGCCAAGATCACGCTGAAAGTGCGCCATGATCGCAACCTTGGCGCCGTGCGCGCCGATCCGCGCCAGCTGGAGCAGGTGATCATCAACCTCGCCGTGAATGCGCGCGATGCGATCCAGTCCCACGGCGGCGGGGAAGGGGCCAGTGGCACGCTGTCGTTCTCTACACGCCGGGTTGAAGCCAGGGATATCCGGCGCATGGGCAGCGAAGTCATCCCCGCAGGAGCCTACACCGTGCTGGTGGCGGAAGACACCGGCGGCGGCATTCCAGCCAAGGTGCTGAGCCAGATATTCGAACCGTTCTTCACCACAAAGGAACAGGGCAAAGGCACGGGCCTTGGCCTTTCAACCGTGTACGGCATCATCAAGCAGTCGGGCGGCTTCATCTTTGCGTCCAACGCCAACGCACCCGATGGCGGCATCAAGGGCGCGCGCTTCACCATCTATCTGCCCGTCTACGAAGCCACCGATGAAGAACTCGTCCGCAAAGAAGAGGAAGAGAAGAGCAGCGAATGGTCAGGCGGGGGCTGCATCCTGCTGGTGGAGGACGAGGACATGGTGCGCGCCGTGGCTGAACGGGCGCTGGCACGGCAGGGTTATGATATTGTCACGGCAACCGATGGGGACGAGGGGCTGGAAATCGTCAAGACCGGCAAATACGACTTCGACATCGTGGTGTCGGACGTGGTGATGCCAAGTATGGATGGCCCTGCGATGGCGCGCGAGATCCGCAAGCTGCACGGCGATCTGCCCGTGCTTTTCATGTCGGGATATGCGGAGAGCCAGCTGCGCAACGAAATCGATATCGAGGCGATGCATTTCATCCCCAAGCCATTCAGCGTGAAGCAAATCGCTGACAAGGTGGGAGACGTGCTGGCGAACCCGCGAAAGGGCAGCTAAACCACAGGTGTTGATCATGATCGGGGCATTCATGATCGATACAGCTCGTGATACCCTATATCATGAGCGATTCTCAGGGGAGGGACCGTCGCATGACTATTCGCAATATAGCCGCCGCACTTCTGGCCGCCACCACTCTGGCGCTGCCTGTCTCTGCACAGCAGAGCGAGGAAACGGCGCAGGGCGAAGTGTCGGTTACCATCTATCAGAACGGCCAGTCCCTGGTTCAGGATATTCGGCAACTCGACATTGCGCGCGGCACGACGCGGATCGAGTTTCCGGATGTCAGCGCGCAGATCCGGCCCGCAACGCTCAGCTTCAATGCTGACGATACCGCGATTGTGGAACAGAATTTTGACTTCGATCTGCTGACCCCGACAAAGCTGATGGAAAAGGCCATTGGCCGCACCGTCACCCTGATCCGTACCAACCCCGCCACTGGTGCGGAGACTCGCGAGCGCGCAGAGGTGTTGTCCACCGTGGGCGGCGTGGTTGTGCGCATTGGCGACAGGATCGAGGTGCTGCGCGATGACGGGCTGCCAACGCGCGTGGTGTTTGACGAAGTGCCGCCAAACCTGCGCGCACGGCCCACTCTCTCGGTCACGCTGAACTCCACCCGCAGCGGTATGCGCGATGCTTCCATCCGTTATCTCACCCCCGGCCTTGGCTGGACAGCGGATTACGTGGCCCTGTTTGACGAGACGAACGGCACGGTAGACATGCAGGGCTGGGTCACGCTCTCCAACAACACCGGCACCACGTTCCACCAGGCTGATACATTGCTGGTGGCAGGCGATGCAGGTGGCTCTGGCCGCAGTATGCGTGGCGGGCGCGGCGAACTGGTGCGTCCCGGCACGCAGACCGCCGAGCGGGAGAGGCTGGGCGATTTCTACCTCTATCCGATCGAGGGCCGCACCACGATCGCCAATGCGCAAACGAAGCAGGTCAGTTTTCTGGATGTGCAGGGTGTACCGGCGCGCCGCACCTATACGATCGGGGCCAACTGGCTGGCCAGCGACGATGATTTTCGCCCCATTACCAGCGCCATCAGTTTCAACTCCAGTCGCCAGGGCGGACTGGGCGATGCCATGCCGGCGGGCACGGTCCGGTTTTACCAGCGCGATGTGCAGGGGAACCCACAAGTCATCGGGGAGAATGGCATCGGCCATACTCCGATGGGCAGTATCCTGTCCCTGCGAACCGGCGATGCCTTCGATGTCTTCATGAAGGCCGAGGTGGAGAACCGCGAACGCATCACGGCCGCCGAGTACGAGCGCAGCAGCCGCTATCGCGTGATCGAGGATGGGGAGGTTGTGCGCGAAATCGAGGTTGATCGTGCGGTCGATTATTATCGCACCACCATGCGTTATTCTTTCACCAACGCCAAGCCGGAGCCGGTAGAGGTTCAGCTGACCCAATCCGGCCTGGGAAGCTATTGGCGGGGCCGCGATTTCCGCGTGATCAGCGAGGATGTGGCAGGGGAACAGCTCAATATCGATAACCGCCTCTACCGCGTAACCGTGCCCGCGAATGGCGAACGCGAGGTTCGCGTGACTTACGAGACGCGGTTCTAGGGCGGGCGATATGGCCCGCACGGCCCTCTTTCTCCTTCCTCTGCTGGCACTGGCATTTCCCGCTGCCGCACAGGATCGCCCGATTGTAGAGGCTTCGGAGCCTGAAAGCCTTGCCGTTACTGTCTATCGCGATCCCAATCGCGGTGTTGGTGACATGATGGACATCAATTGGCCGCAGGGTTTCGCCATGATCAGCGAGACGCGCACCGTCATTTTGCCGCCCGGCGAATCGCGTATCCGTTTCGAAGGCGTGGCCGAGGGGATGGTTGCCGTATCGGCCATCGTCACCGGGCTTCCCGGCGGCACGATCGAGAAGAACCGCAACGCCGACCTGCTAAGCCCGGCTGCGCTGGTGAACGGCAGCCTTGGCAACCGTGTCACCATCACCCGCACCAATCCGGGCAGCGGCGAAACGGATAGCGAGGATGCCATTATCCGAACCCGCGCCGATGGCGGACTGGTATTGCAAACGCAAAGCGGTTTCGAAGCAGTGCGATGCTCTGGCCTGCCGGAACGGCTGACTTTCGACGATGTACCCGATGGCCTTTCCGCCGATCCCGTCTTCTCCATCGACACCCGCGACGCCAGCGGCGGCACCTACACCGTCACCCTGTCCTACCTGGCCTGGGGATTTGACTGGAAGGCGAGCTATGTCGCTACGCTGCATGATGGGCGCGATAGCGATGATGTGCGCTTCGATTTCACCAGCTGGCTGACGATTTTGAACGACAACGGGCAGAGCTTTGAAGGTGCGGAACTGATGGCAGTGGCAGGCACGCTGAACGTGACCAGCGATCTTCAGGGCTTGTCTGACCCGCCACGGGCGCAACCGCTGCGCCTTACGTGTTATCCCATCGGCAGCACGGCGCGTGGTTCGCCGCAATACCCATCGCCACCTCCTCCTCCCCCGCCACCGCCAGCGATGGCGGCGGACGCGCTGATTGTCGTCACCGGCTCGCGCGTGCAAAGCGAATTGCTGGAATCCGCCGCGCCGGTTGCCGTGATGGCTGGTGAAGAGCAGTTGGGCGATCTCAAACTCTACCGTGTGCCGGTGCCGGTTGACGTTAATGCGCAAGGGTTGAAACAGGTAGCCTTCCTGCGGGAAGAAGGTGTGCGGGGCGAACTGGTTTACGAGGCTGATTGCACCCCGTGGATGTGGGATGAGACAGAGCCGCGCGCGGCACGCATGTTGCTGGAAACCGTGAATGACGACGATCACGGCTTGGGGGTCGCCCTGCCTTCCGGCACCGTTTCGATTTTCGAGCGCGGACCGCGCGGAGAACTGCTGGTGGCAGAAGAAAGCCTGCGCGATTACGCATCCGGCCAGGATGTCGAATTATCGCTGGGCACGTCTTCGCAGGTTTTTATCGCTTGCGGTTACAGGGGGAAAGAAGACCCGCGCGAGGACGACGCAAGGTGGATGGATACCCGGGCAAGAATCACAAACGCCAATCCCCATGCGGTGACAGTAAGGCTGGAATTGGGCTCGCCCCTCCGCTGGCGTTTCAAGGGGCTTCGCAATCGTCTGCGCAACGGACAAAGAATAATCGAGGTGACTGTTCCGGCGAATGCAACGCGCGCGATCAACTGGAAGGTTGGCGAAACTTCCGACTGAATCTTCGAGCCGTTGAAAAGACAGTTTTTTTCGCAGTCAGGCGGGCGATCCAACAAATATTCTGTTCCGCTCTTGTTCTTATGGAACAAAGTGCGTACAAAGACATCCGTTGAAGAGTTTAACACGACCCTAGCGAACTGACGGAGGCCATGTCATGGCAAGTGCAAATCTGAAGCTTGTTGAAAAGGAAACCAAAGTGGACCGTCAAAAGGCGCTGGACGCCGCACTGTCTCAAATCGATCGCGCATTCGGCAAGGGTTCGGCGATGAAGCTGGGCAGCAAAGAGACGATGAATGTCGAATCGATCTCCACCGGTTCGCTGGGTCTCGATATTGCCCTTGGCATCGGCGGCTTGCCCAAAGGGCGTGTGATCGAAGTTTACGGCCCGGAAAGCTCTGGCAAGACCACGCTGGCGCTGCATGTTCTTGCAGAAGCGCAGGAGGGCGGCGGCACCGTTGCTTTCGTGGATGCGGAACACGCGCTGGATCCGGTCTATGCCAAGAAGCTGGGCGTCGATATCGACGAACTGATTATTTCGCAGCCCGATACTGGCGAGCAGGCGCTTGAAATCGTCGACACGCTGGTGCGCTCCAACGCGATTGACGTGCTGGTGGTCGATTCGGTCGCCGCACTCGTCCCTCGTGCCGAGATTGAGGGTGAGATGGGCGATAGCCACGTTGGCCTTCAGGCCCGTCTCATGTCGCAGTCCCTGCGCAAGCTGACAGGCTCGATCAACCGTTCGAAGTGCATGGTGATTTTCATCAACCAGCTGCCCATGAAATTCGGCGTGATGTACGGAAACCCGGAAACGACCACGGGTGGTAACGCGCTCAAGTTCTATGCATCTGTCCGCCTAGACATTCGTCGCACCGGCCAGATCAAGGATCGTGACGAGGTTGTGGGCAACTCTACCCGCGTAAAGGTGGTGAAGAACAAGGTTGCTCCCCCTTTCAAGCAGGTCGAATTCGACATCATGTATGGCGAAGGCATTTCCAAGATCGGCGAGATTCTCGATCTCGGCGTGAAGGCTGGCCTCGTCGAAAAGTCCGGTTCCTGGTTCAGTTACGACAGCGTTCGGATCGGCCAGGGCAGGGAAAATGCAAAGACCTTCCTCAAGGAAAATCGCGAAATGTGCGACAAGTTGGAAGCTGCGATCCGCAGTAAAACCGATGAGGTCGCCGAGGAGATGATGGCGGGGCCGGACGCGGAACCCGAAGGCTGATCCTCAAGAAGGCCGCTGGAGAATATTCTCTTCAGGACAGTGTTCCAGGTGTTCCACATTAGCCGTGGTGCGCTGCTGTCCAAAGGCCATACGAATGCGGAGCCGGCGCCAGGTGGATATGATGCCACTCCGCCGGCTTCCTCGTAAAATTGCAATTGTCCCCTTTCAAAGGCGGCGTTAGCGTGCACCCGAACGGGGGAGGGATAATTTGGTCGACAAGGGTGAATGGGAAGGCCGAAGCGGTCAGAAATGGGCCGAACAATGGCGCCGGACGGATCGCAGCTTCAATCACCTGACCGAACGCCTGCTCCAGCGCACCCGCGATTTCAGGTTCGGCAAGGTTCTGGATATTGGCTGCGGGGCGGGAGAGCTTACTCTCGCTATGGCTCGCGGCCGGCCGGAAACCGCTGTCACCGGGGTAGACGTCTCGCAGGATCTGATTGCTGTAGCCAAGGAACGGGGCAGTAATCTCGGGAATATCGAATTCATCACGGCCGATGCCGCAAAATGGCAAAGCACGGCTGGAACTGCGCCCGACTTGCTCATCTCGCGCCACGGCGTCATGTTTTTCGATGAACCCGTCGCAGCCTTCGCCAACTTGGCAAAACAAGCCCAGCCAAGTGCCGGCCTGCTGTTCTCATGTTTTCGCGAAATCGCGCAGAACCCCTTCTTCACCGAAATTATACGCCTGCACCCCGGCGCTCCTCCACCGTTGGACCAGGCAGGGCCGGGGCCATTTGCCTTCGCAGATGAAGGCTTGGTAACGTCGATCCTCCAGTCCGCCCGGTGGGACGAGGTGATTTTCGAGAAAATCGATTTTCCGATGATCGCCGGTGCCGGGGAAAATCCCGTTGAAGATGCGCTGGCATATTTCTCACAGATCGGTCCTGCAGCGCGTGCCGCGATTGAGCTAAACACGGCAGCGAGGGAGCGGTTTTTCGGGCGCATCCGCGATCTGTGCGAGCGTAATAATCACGGGGGTATAGTCTCACTACCGGCAGCCGCATGGATAGTTTCGGCCCGCAAGTCCGCTTAGTCACGCGTGGCGGCTTGCCGGAGCGTCATTTGGCCCCTAATTCGCCATCATGACAACCACCAATGACATTCGCCGCACGTTTCTTGAATTCTTTGCGGCCAACGGTCACCAGATCGTGCCATCGGCACCGCTGGTGCCATATAATGATCCATCACTGATGTTCGTGAATGCGGGCATGGTCCCGTTCAAGAACGTCTTCACCGGCATGGAGACGGCACCCGCGCCGCGCGCGACGAGCAGCCAGAAATGCGTGCGCGCTGGCGGCAAGCATAATGATCTCGACAATGTGGGTTATACCGCCCGCCACCTGACATTCTTTGAGATGCTCGGGAATTTCAGTTTCGGTGATTATTTCAAGGAGCAGGCAATCGATCTCGCCTGGACCATGGTCACCAAGGAAATAGGGCTGGATTCGGATCGGCTGACTGTCACCGTCTATCACACAGACGACGAAGCGTTTGCATTGTGGAAGAAGATTGCAGGGCTTCCGGACGAGCGGATCATTCGCATCGCCACGAAAGACAATTTCTGGGCCATGGGATCGGATGGGCCGTGCGGGCCGTGTTCTGAAATCTTCTGGGATCACGGAGCGGATGTTGCCGGTGGACCTCCCGGATCGCCAGACGAGGACGGTGATCGTTTCGTTGAGATATGGAACCTCGTCTTCATGCAGCATTTGCAGCAGGCCGATCAGATTACCGGAGACCTGCCACGGCCCAGTATCGACACAGGCATGGGGCTGGAGCGCATTTCAACCGTGTTGCAAGGCGTCCACAATGTATTCGAAACGGATACCTTCAAGACGATCATCGCCGCCGGTGAAGAGCTTTCCGGAGCGAAAGCTGAAGGCGACGGTCTTGCCAGTCACCGTGTAATCGCGGACCATCTGCGATCGACGAGCTTCCTGATTGCGGACGGTGTGCTGCCCTCCAACGAGGGACGCGGATACGTGTTGCGCCGCATCATGCGTCGCGCGATGCGCCACGCGCATTTGCTGGGTGCAAACAAGCCCTTGATGCACCGCCTTGTACCGACATTGGTTAGTGAAATGGGCCAGGCCTACCCTGATCTGGGCCGTGCACAGGCACTCATCACCGAAGTGCTCGAACGTGAGGAAAGCCGCTTCCGCCAGACTTTGGAAAAAGGCTTGAGGCTTCTCGATGATGAAGCCGGGTCCCTTGGGGAGGGTGATAGCCTGCCGGGGAAAACCGCGTTCAAGCTCTACGATACGTTCGGCTTCCCTTATGATCTAACCGAAGACGCATTGCGTGCGCGTGGCGTGGGCGTTGATCGTGAAGGCTTCGATGCGGCGATGGCCCAGCAGAAGGCAGCGGCGAGAGCAGCCTGGAAAGGTTCTGGCGCGTCTGCGGATAGCGAGCATTGGTTCGACATTGCGGAGCGCGAAGGCGCGACCGAATTTACTGGCCATTCCTCCACCGAAGGCGAAGGGCGCGTCGTGGCGCTGATCGTCGACGGAAAGGAAGTCGAGCGCGCTGACAGCGGGCAGCATGTGATGGTGTTGACCAATCAGACACCGTTTTACGGAGAAAGCGGTGGCCAGAGTGGCGATGCGGGCACCATCACCGGCGACAACCGCCTGTCAATTGCCGTGCGTGATACGTCGAAGCCGCTTGGCCGATTGCACGCGCATCACGGCACAATCAGATCGGGTAACATTTCTATTGGCGATACCGTACATCTGGCGATCGATGCAGAGCGTCGGGACAAGATCCGCGCGAACCATTCAGCCACTCATCTGGTTCACGCCGCCTTGAGAAGTCATCTTGGTGAACATGTGACACAGAAGGGTTCTTTGGTTGCAGAGGACCGCTTCCGCTTCGATTTCTCTCATCCCAAGCCTATTGCACCCTCGGAGATTGCCGCCATTGAGGCTGAAGTGAACGCTGAAATTCGCGCTAACGAGGATGTCCGCACACAGCTGATGAGCCCCGATGACGCTATCGAAGCGGGCGCTATGGCGCTGTTCGGCGAGAAATATGGCGAAGAAGTTCGCGTTCTCTCAATCGGACGCACCGACAATAGTAGATCAGGCAGGAATTACTCGGTCGAACTGTGCGGCGGAACGCACGTGAACGCGACCGGAGATATTGGTGTGTTCCGCATCATTTCCGAAAGTGCGGTCTCGTCTGGAGTGCGCCGCATCGAGGCATTGACTGGCGAAGCGGCGCGAAAGTGGCTGGTTGAGCGTGACGAAATGTTGAAGTCCGTCGCCTCCACGTTGAAGGCGGCCCCTGATGAAGTCGAAGCTCGTGTTGCAGCACTTGTCGATGAACGCAAAATGCTCGAACGTGAGCTGGCTGAAGCGCGCAAAAAGCTGGCGCTTGGTGGAGGGGGCGGCGATACCGCAGCCTTGGAAGAAGACATCGGCGGTTTGAAGTTTTCGGGTCAGGTCCTGCTAGGGATGGATCCGAAGGAACTGCGCGGTTTGTTGGATGCAGCGAAGGCGCAGATCGGATCTGGCGTTGCGGCAATTTGTGCTGTGAACGATGGGAAGGCCGCATTCGGTGTCGGCGTGACGGACGATCTAACAGCTACTATCAGTGCTGTCGATCTTGTGCGGGCGGGTGTTGCGGCATTAGGAGGAAAAGGTGGTGGCGGCCGTCCGGACATGGCGCAAGGCGGGGGGCCGGACGGTAAAAAAGCAGAAGACGCTCTGGCCGCCGTACGCGATGCGATGACGGCTCAGAGCGACTGAATATTAGCCAACGCGATTTTGCGAAGATCGACGACGGTCGCCTTCGCTTCCGCGTGACACGTCTTTCATGTTGCGCGTGGCGCGGCCATGCTCATCATCAGCTGCCACGTTCTGGGGTTTGAACTTCTCGTCATTGGAAATAGGCTTGGTGGGATCTTTTTGTCCGCTCATGGGATATTCTCCTTTTCCCACCAACGCACCAACCCGAACGAATTTCCGAGATTCCTCAGCTTTCCATCGTACTCGTGCGCAACTTGGGCTTGGTTTCCAATGCGCCATGCTTGCGGATTTGCTCGCGAAACTCGTCACGTTTCTCATG
>JBASBA010000243.1:0-1757 GCA_049650885.1 Alteraurantiacibacter sp.
CTTCCAGGCAGACGAGATGATCGTTCTTCACCGATGCGCGCACCGAAACGGCAGGTTCCGGCCTGTCTTCAACAGGCTCTTCGGCACCAAGGCCTGCAAGAGCACCGTAAACATTCTGGATAAGCGAAGGAAGCGTTTCACCGTCAACATTACTGCTGGCGACATGAGCGGTCACAATATCTGCTGTTAGAGTGATCAGCATTTCGCTTGCGCCGTTTTCGTTATCGTCCATTGAAACCTCTGAATTGAAAGACCCGTTATAAGCCGCCCTCATTTATCGGAGCGGGATGGCGCATTTACGCGATCAATCACCATTAACAAGGGTTTCAGTATCGGTTCGTCGAAAAACTATAGGATCAATAGTTAAGACTATTTGTCGTAGCCATAAGTTGCGCATTCAGTCAAAGTTCTTTCGCAAAAGTAATCGCATCCAACGGGCCGCCAACTGCGCCCCGATAATAACCTTTGCGTTGCCCGATTTTCAGAAAACCGAATCGGCGGTAAAGATGCTCTGCCGAATTGCCGTCGCGCATTTCCAGAAAAATCCGTGAAACCAACCGTGCGCGCGCACGGTTTATGACTTCGGCAAGCAATTGCTTGCCCACACCTGCGTCTCGTTCCGATGGCAGGACGGCAATCAACAATATCTCTTCTTCATCCAGAACTTGCCGCGTCAGAGCAAATCCAGTGACATTATCGAGATCGGCATCGTCCGTTCCGCTGGGATCGATCAGGGTGTAATGAACATTCCGCAGGATGAGAGAATCTGACACCTGCCGCCTGTTCCACGCCTCGCCATAACGCGGGTCGAAGGCCTTTTCCATCACGGCCATGATAGCATCAAGCGCGTCCGTCATGCGCGCGGCGCACGCGGACGGGGCAATTTGGCATCGGGACCGCGACCGTAGATCGGTGTAAGGTCGCCCGTCAGTCGTGCTTCGTCCAGCAGGCTTGCGAAACGGGCCTCCGGCATCAGGTCAAGCGCCGTTCTGCCATCGCCCAGCAGATCGACAAGTTCCTGCGCCCTGTTGCCAGCGATCACCTGATGCAACGCTTCCTTCGCTGCCTGTTCGGGCGGCAGGGAGCGGACTGCATCGTGTGCGCTGCCATTGGCGGCAAAGTTCTGCACGAAATACTCGCCATGTCCGCCACTCATGCACACGGTGACAGCGGATGGAAGAGCTTGCCAGCTTCTGGCGCGCACCAGTTCCAGCGTGGGATAGCCCAGCACCTGTGCACCCCATGCAAGGCCCAGCGCGCGTGCGGCGGCAAGTCCGATCCGCACTCCGGTAAAGCTACCGGGGCCAAGCGACACCACAATGCGATCCGCGCGCCCCTTGCCCGGCAATTCGGCAATCATCGGTACCAGCCGCTCTGCATGGCCGCGGCCGATGATTTCGCACCGGCCGTCGATCAGCGTTGTTCCATCGAACAACGCTGCCGAACATGCCTCGGTCGCACAGTCTATTGCCAGTACCCTCACGCCATTTTGCCTAATGGGCTTGAGCGGTCAGATCAATCGGGCCTGACCGAACAATTCTCAGATCAGTTCGTTGAACTTGTCGAAATCGGGGCGGGGGCTGCGATCAAAGATGGAACTGCGATCGCCATAACCGATCGAGCAAAGCCAGTCGGCGCGATAGCCGGGCTGATCGGCGAAGAATTCCTTCGTCGTCGCGTCCTGGTCAAAACCGGACATCGGCCCGCAATCCAGACCCAGCGAACGGGCGGCAATCATCATATAGGCACCCTGCAAT
>JBASBA010000244.1:0-2611 GCA_049650885.1 Alteraurantiacibacter sp.
TAGATATAATCCAGTTCGATGAACCCGCCTTCAACGTGTTCTTCGACGAAGCGAAAGACTGGGGCATCGCTGTACTGGAAAAGGCGATCGAGGGCCTGCGCTGCGAAACGGCGGTCCACATTTGTTATGGCTATGGCATCAAGGCCAATACCGACTGGAAGAACACGCTCGGTTCGCAATGGCGCCAGTACGAGAATACCTTTCCACGCCTGCAGGCCTCGCGCATCGGCATGGTTTCCCTCGAATGCCACAATTCCCACGTTCCGATGGACCTGATCGGGTTGCTGAGGGGCAAGAAGGTGATGGTCGGCGCCATCGACGTTGCTTCCACTGCGGTGGAGACGCCGGATGAGGTCGCGGCCACCATTCGAAAGGCGCTGCAGTTCGTGGATTCGGACAAGCTCTATCCGTCGACGAATTGCGGCATGGCACCACTCTCTCGCCACGTGGCGCGCGGCAAGATGGCGGCACTCAGCGTCGGTGCAGCGATCGTCCGGCGGGAAATCTCACCGGCACAAGCTGCGGGATAGGCTGCAAGCGACAGAGGCATCTTCGTTGTCGTGATCGGGCGGACGCGCCACGAGCGATATCGTCACAAGCGATATCGTCACAAGTGCCTAAGCGCAGTTCGTGAGGGTAAAGGAACCAACCTACATCTCGTAGGTCTTTATTATGTGAAGCAGAAGAATGTCATGAGGCCGATAAAATGAACCATGTTGCGAAAATAATCGAGGTCGTCGGAACGTCCGATAAGAGCGTTGAAGATGCCATACAGGGTGCAATCAGTCGCGCTTCGGAAACTATCGAGGAGTTGCAATGGTTTCAGGTCACCGAACTTCGCGGCGCCATTTCAGATCAGAAAATTGACCGTTATCAGGTCATGTTGAAGATCGGGTTCGGTCTGAACGACGATAAGAATAGCTGAAGCTCGCTTTCCGCAGCTTGCGACAATCGTTTTCTATAGGTTGCGACCTGTGTCGTTGCCGATATCCATCGTATCGTCAGGTCCAACCCCGCCAGCTGTCATCAGCCGCGACCGGGACGGCCCCTGCAAGGCGCGGCTGTTCCGACCACGCGATCTGTACCCGGTTGCCACGATAGCGATACTCGCCGCGCGGAAAGATTGGTCGGCGCAGACGTCTAATATAGGCGCCTTGAGAGAATCTCTCCACTCGCACTCAGCTCGTGGAGGATGCGTCCGAACTGGCAATCCTTTAAGGCCAGCCGGGCGGCAAAAACCAGAAGCCCAGCGCGTCAGCCCTTACGTTTGCTCACCGGCCCGGTTGTCTTTCCAAACTGCCGCAAGCATCGTTCGGGTTGGGTCGGCATTCAGTCGACATCCCACAGCACATGCAGAGCGTCGGGTCCGCGCATATTGAGGCCTCGGATCTCAGGCCTGGGATGATCGGGATCGAAGCGCAGGTTGGGAAGTTCGAGGATCTCGTCCAGCGCGACTTCCATTTCGGTTAGTGCCATGTGCATGCCCAGGCACATGTGAGGACCGAAGCCGAAGCTGAGCAAGGGCCGCATCGGGCGCCTGAGCCAAAGGCGGTCAGGATCTTCGTAGACTTCCGGATCGCGGTTTGCCGAAGCGATGGAACACAGCACGGCCGTGCCCTTGGGAATAGTCATGCCGCCTATTTCCATGTCCCGCGCGGCGATGCGGGCAACAGCGCCAGCTGTGGGATCGCGGCGCATCGTTTCCATCACCGCCTTGGGCACCAGGCTGCGATCCTGGCGAACCTCTTCCAGCACTTCGGGGTTTTCCAGCAATTGCACCATCATGTTGGCAAAGCTGCGCGTGGTCGTTTCGCCCGCGGCCAGCAACAGCATGCGGATGAAGTTGGCAATGTCTTCATCGCTGAACTTCTCGCCCTCGTGTTCGGTCGTCATCATGTAACCCAGGATGTCGTTGCGCATCTCCCCGCGCGCACGATATTGCTGGACGATCGGCATCAGGGTTTCGTACATCGACTGGCCCGCCACCATCGATTGCGGGATCGTTACCTTGGCCATTTCGGGGTCGGTCTGCGGCGCAGCGACGACCTGGATCGCCCAGCTCGCCAGATTGCCCAGCAGATCCTCGTCATGCGGGAAACCGAAATAGGCGTACATCGCCCGAATGGGGAAGGGGAGGGCGAATTCGCGCAGCAGATCGGCTTTGCCATTGGGGCGCAGTTCATTGACGAATTCGTTCACCACCACCGGGCGGATCAGCGTGTCCATCAGCTTGCGGATCTGGCTGCGCATGAAGGGCTTCTGCAGCGTCTTGCGATACTTGGTGTGCTGTTCGCCATCCATGGCTGTCAACAGCAGGTTGTCTACCGCAGCGCCAAACCCGTCACCCACGATATGGCTAAGCCAGTCCTGCGGATTCATTAGCACAGAGTGGATATCGTCGTAGCGGTACAGGGTCACGACGGGACGACCCGTCATCATGTAGTCGGCCATGCTGGGAATGCTGTTTTCCTGCAGCAAGTCCCCATGGGCGACGGGACATTTTGCACGCCTTTCTTCAAAAAGGGGATAGGGGTTGGCCGGAGCAGCACCGGCATAGCCATTTGTCACAAGGGAGTAATCCTTGACCATCTGGTCGAGCATGGCGTCATAT
>JBASBA010000245.1:0-2258 GCA_049650885.1 Alteraurantiacibacter sp.
CTATGGCACCGTTGCCCAAAAATTCGACGTTAAAATCCGGCAAGTGACGGGTCGCGCCCAGCCTGTGAACTCGCTCGGAGCTTTGGGTGGACGGCGGCAGGGCTCTGCAAAAGATGAGACGCTATCGGAGTCAATCCTCGATCTTGCGGGCCGCTTCGATGAGACCGTCCTGCTGTCCGAGATCGGCCGACGGGCATCGCTGGAACGCGCGCGGCCCGCTGGGGCGATGATGGCGTCCCCCCGTGATCTGGCGGGGGTGCCCGCCTCCAGTCTGGAGGGCGGATATCCGACGCTGAAACGGTTGGGCTCGCGGATACTGGCGCGGGCGCACCAGGAATTGCACCGGCTGCTTTGCGGTAAAGACGAGGCCGACAAGGCCGACCGCGACACGCTCCGCGATGCATTCAATATCAGTCAAGGCGCACTGGCTGTAGCGGTTGCGGGACTTCTGGCCAGCGGCCCGTTGGGTCTGACCGCCTTCGTTGCCGCCCCCGTCGCTGCCCTTATCGTGCGTCGTTTTCTGGCACCAAGCTGGGACGAAACCTGCACGCTCTGGGGCGCGGCGCTGGATCATGGCGGGTCGGTTCAAACCAGTCTGGGCGTGGCCCAGCGGGGGCTGCGCGCCGCAAGGAGAAACCCCGACCGGTTCTGCGCGGCGTTCAAAAAGGACCCGTCCCCCGCCGATGTCGAAGCGCTCGCCAATACGAAGGCGGCAGTGCTGGAAAGCTCTAAATGGCCGTTCAATGCCGTGATCCGAGTGCGTTTTCTTGAAGGATCCGATCACTTGAAAGAGCGGGTCACGCACTATGCAAGCCTTTGGGTTGCCGACGACATGGCCGCCCTCACCTTTAAATTCATCGATAGCGGCGACGCCGATATCCGGGTGGCGTTTCTGCCTGGCGCGGGCTCGTGGTCGCTTCTGGGGACGGATTGCCAGAACGAGACGGACCAGACCAAACCCACAATGAATTTCGGATGGCTCGACGAGACGTCTGACGAAGAGGATATCCGCGAAGTTGTTCTTCATGAATTCGGTCACGCACTGGGGCTGATTCACGAGCATCAGAACCCCGACGGTGGGATCGAGTGGGACGAAGAAGCGGTGAACACGGACCTCAAGGGACCACCGAATTTTTGGAATACTGAAACGATCCGCCGGAATGTTCTGGAGCATTATGATCCCGACGATTTGATCGCGACAGAAATCGATTCCCTGTCGATCATGATGTACCCGATCCCAAATAAATGGACGATCGGCGATTTCGAAACGGGCCTCAATTCCGATCTTAGCCCGACTGACCGCGAGTTGATCCGCCGCGTCTATCCATCGATCTGAGGTGGGGGCATGGCGCAGAATGACATGGCATTCGTGGTCGGGATCGAACGCTACCCCACGTTCGGTGGCAACGCGTCAAATGCTGCGCGGGACCTTCAGGGGCCTGTAAACGACGCTGAGGCATTCGTGGGTTGGCTGAAAGCACCCGATGGCGGCGATTTGCGCAAAGGCAATATCTTTGCCGTCACATCCGGCGATTTCCCGACCGGCAATCCGGTGGGGCCTGTCTTGCAGGATATGATCGACACGCTTGAAAAGTTGAAGATCGCAGCCACGAAGCCGCCAAAAAAACGACGCCTCTACATCTATACCAGCGGACACGGCTTCGGGCGCAAGCGCCTTGAAGGCGGTCTTTACCTTGCCGACGCAGAACCGAACAACCTGTCGAACCTTTTCGTGACGGAGTATTTCAACTGGTTCCTTGATGCCGCGCATTTCGACGAATGCGTCCTTTTCAGCGATGCTTGCATGGATCAGGGGCGGCTGGTCTCACCCGCTCTGCCACATTGGCGACGGGAGATCGCCCCCGGCCCGGGAACTCGCGCCTTCGGGGCTCATGCCGCCCGTTTCGCCGGGCGCGCCGTCGAGGGGACGATGCCGAACGGTGCCGTCCACGGTGCCTTTTCCTATGCGCTGCGCATGGGGCTCGACGGTGCGGCCGCCGTCGTCGACGCTCAGGGCAAACGAACCGTCACAAGCGATAGCCTGCGGGATTATCTCATCGCCACCATGCACAAGCTGATGACGGAAGCGGAGCGGCAGGACACGCGCATCTCGACGGCTCCCGATTTCGGTCCTTTCGATACCGTTACGTTGGTGGAGAACGCCCCGCCCTTCATCAGGGACGTCACCATCTTGTTGCCCGGCGTATTGGCGGACGCGCAACTTGAATTGGCAAACGCCGCACTGGATGATCTGGGAC
>JBASBA010000246.1:0-3766 GCA_049650885.1 Alteraurantiacibacter sp.
CCTGAAACGCTTTGCGCAAGAAATGAACCCTTCGGTCACGGGCTTTGCCTCTGATGCGTTGGCGGCGATCGACGGCTGGGGATGGCCGGGCAATGTGCGTGAACTGGAGAACAGGGTGAAGCGCGCCGTCATAATGGCTGACGCCAAGCTGGTGGGGGCGGATGATCTTGACCTTAGCGATGAGAGCGAAGCGGAAACAGAGGCGCTGAATCTCAAGACTGCGCGCGAAAAATCCGATCGCAAGATGATCCGCCATGCCCTGGCGCGAAGCGAGGGAAATATCTCCAGCACGGCAAAGATGCTGGGGATCAGTCGCCCCACCTTATACGATCTCATCAAGCAATACGACTTGCAGACCTGACATTGCAGCGGCACAGGGCGCGGCGATGATTGCACGTTTGAAAACACTGTTCGATCCGCTGGTTCGGCTATTGCTGCTTGCGATCGTGCTCGCCAGCATCGCACCCGTAACTGACGAATACGTGGCTGTGGCGCGCCTCATATCGGACGGTGCGATATTCATGCTGTTTCTGCTAAACGGCCTGCGACTTCCGCGTCAGCAGGTGTTTGACGGAATTCGTAATGCGCGCTTTCTGCTGCCGCTGATCGTATGGGTCTTCGGCGTCATGGGGCTGGCTGGCTGGGGCCTTTCGCAGATTGGCCAAAGTGTTTTGCCGCCTACAGTTGCGCTGGGATTGCTGTTTCTTGGCGTGCTGCCATCTACCGTGCAGTCCGCGACGGCCTATTCATCGCTGGCGGGCGGCAATGTCGCGGCATCGGTGGTGGCTGCCGCTGTCATAAATTTGCTTGGCGTTTTCATTACCGCGCCGCTGCTGTCGCTGGCCGCCGGGGGAGAGGTGGGCATCGATCTGGACGGGCTGCAGCGTATCGGACTGATCCTGCTGCTTCCATTTGCAATCGGCCAATTGTTACAATCGCGCCTCGGCGGGTTCGTGGCCGAAAATCGCTCGATAATCGTCTGGGCAGACAGGGCGGCTATATCCATCGCTGTGTATGTCGCCTTCTCGGCCGCGGTGGTGCAGGGGCTCTGGACCTTGGTCAGCCTGCCGGCGTGGGGATGGCTTGCTGCTTTGATAGGAGCGTTTCTTTGCCTTGGCTTTGCCGGATCGTGGTTGGCGGGCGGGGCACTGGGGCTGGCCCGGGGTGACCGGATTGCCTTCCTGTTCGCCGGCGCGCAAAAAAGCATCGCCCTGGGCGCGCCATTGGCAACCGTGCTGTTTCCCCCAGCGACCGCAGGCCTCGTGCTGCTGCCGGTGTTGGCCTATCACCTGTTACAGATGATCATCTCGGCGCCCGTGGCCGGAAAGCTCAATCCGAAACAGGCTCATCCTTAAGGCTTTCTGCCTCGCGCCGCTTGTGACGCAATGACCACCAGAAGGAAATTCCGATAAGGGCACCGCCGATCAGCCCGGTGATCGTTTCCGGAATATGCACGACTGCGGAGGCAAGCATGATCGCACCAAGCACGATGATGGCCCAGAATGCGCCGTGTTCGAGGAACCGATATTCCGACAAGGTGCCCTTGCGCACGAGATGAATCGTCATGGATCGTACGAACATGGCACCAATCGAAAGGCCCAGCGCGATAATGATCATGTTGTTAGACAGGGCAAAGGCACCGATCACCCCGTCAAAGCTGAAGGATGCGTCCAGCACTTCCAGATAGAGGAACCCGCCTAGGCCCGAGCGCATGATTTCGCCGGAGGCGTTCTTGCGCGTAGCTTCGCGCATGTTCAGATACTCGCCAAGCGCATCAACGGCGATGTAGGTGACAAGTCCCAGCACGCCTGCGGTCAGGAAAGTTAGTGCTTCCTCTTCCGGCAGTTGTAGCGAAATAACCCATAGAACCACCAGCAACAGGCCGATTTCCAGTGCGGGAAGAACGGCCACCTTCGACAGTTTCCGCTCGATTACACCGATCCAGTGAACCTCCTTGTCAGCGTCAAAGAAGAAGTTGAGGCCCACCATCGCCAGGAATGCACCGCCGAAACCGGCAATGCCGATATGTGCACCCGATACGATTTGCTCGTAACGTTCAGGATCGTTCAAAGAGAGGTCTATCGCCTCGATCGGCCCGATACCCGCCGCGACGGCCACGATGGCGAGGGGAAAAATGATCCGTGTGCCAAACACGGCAATCGCAATTCCCCATAGCAGGAACCGCTCCTGCCACTTCTCGCTCATCTCTTTCAGAATGGAGGCGTTCACCACCGCATTGTCGAAACTCAGGGAGATTTCGAGGATGGAGAGGATGAAGATGATCCACAGGATTTCCAGCACACCACCGATGCTGTCAGAACTGGAGATGCCGTACCAAAGCCCAAGCGCAAAGCAGGCAGCGGTAAAAACAAGCGAGAATTTATAATAACGCAGCAGGGTCGCCATGCGAGTGGTTGTCCGTTGCTAGAGGGATTTGGCCGTAAACGCGCGAGGTGGCGCGATGGGTCCGGGATCTATTTGGGTTGGTAAAGCTGGTCTGCCCCGGGAAAGCTGCGTTCGCGCACCTCATTGGCGTACTTGGCGGCTGTTTCGGAAATCGTGCTTGCCACGTCCTCATACCGTTTCACAAACCGCGGGACGCGTTCAAACATGCCCAGCATATCGTCTGTCACCAGCACCTGGCCATCGCATTGCGCCGATGCACCGATGCCGATGGTGGGGCAGGATACCGCCTTGGTAACGGCGATGGCGATGGGCTCGATCACGCCTTCCACCACGATGGCGAAAGCGCCCGCCTGTTCCAGAGCCCTGGCATCGCCGACAATCTTCTCGGCCTCGGCATCGCTGCGCCCACGCGCGCCATATCCGCCCAGCACATTTACCGCTTGCGGTGTCAGCCCGACGTGGCCCATCACGGGTATGCCGCGCTTGACGAGGAATTCGACAGTTTCGGCCATCGCCTCTCCGCCTTCCAGCTTCACCGCAGCCGCACCGCTTTCTTTCAGCAGGCGAGCGGCACTGTCAAAGGCAATTTGGGGCGATGCCTCGTAAGCGCCAAAGGGCAGATCCACCACCACCACGGAATGATAGCTGCCGCGCACTACGGCGGCGGCATGGTTGGCCATCATTTCCATGGTCACGGGAATTGTCGATGGCAGGCCATAGATCACCTGCCCCAGAGAATCCCCTACCAGCAGCAGGTCACAATGCGGGTCCAGCAATTGCGCCTGGCGTGCGGTGTAAGCTGTCAGCATCACCAGCGGTTCCTCCGTCACGCCGTCAATCTTGCGGCTGCGGATCTTGGGCACGGTCAGCCGGCGCATCGGTTGCGGAGTCGGGTTGGCGCGACTGGTGGAAGTGTCGAGCTGGAAGGTCGTGGACATCGCATTCCCCGGATAATTAACAGTGAGTTGGCCGTGGCCATGCCGCCCGATAGCGTCTTGGACAAGGTGATTGCAACGTATCGCCGGTGGTTGTGGCAACAGACCCTCTCGACGCGGGCGCAAATTCATTGCATTACGCCACTGACTTCGGGGCGATAGGACATAATACATGGCACTTACGCAATCAGGGCCAGCGCGCGACGGATGGTCATCGCGCACGGCCTTCATTCTCGCAGCAATCGGCTCCGCAGTCGGGCTTGGCAACCTGGTGCGGTTTCCCGCGGAAGCTGGCGAGAACGGTGGCGGTGCCTTCGTGGTTTTCTATATCCTGTGCGTCATCCTGATCGGTTTGCCGGTACTGCTGTCGGAAACAATGATCGGGCGGCACGGTCAGGCAGCTGCGCCTGAGAGCTTCCGCAAGG
>JBASBA010000247.1:0-6384 GCA_049650885.1 Alteraurantiacibacter sp.
CTTTCTGAAACCAAGGAAGACGAGGAATGACACTCTCCTTCGCCGCCGCGCGCGATGCGCTCATGGCCGGCCTCTTTTCCGACACCGACCGCGCCGAGAAAGGCGCGGCCCATTTCGCGCTCGACATGCTGTCGGACTGGCTGCCCTACCGTGTCTATGACGAACGTGCGGGCCTCTATCGCAACCGCGCGTCCAAGGGCTTCGTGCTCGAAGTGACCCCGCTCGTCGGAGCGGACGAGCGTACCGGTGAGATCCTCGGTCAGTTCTTCTCCGAAGGCCTGCCACCCGGCGCCTGCCTGCAGGTGCTCAATTTCTCCTCGCCCAGGATCGGCAATGTCGTGGCCCCATGGTTTGCTCCGCGCTACGAGCAGGGCGGTATCTACGAAGCCATCGCCAGGGCCCGCACGAGCCGGTTGTACGATGTCGTCTGGCAGTCGGGGAGCGCGCATGCGCCGTTTCACGCGCGCAGCAGCCGTCTCGTGGTTTCGCTTGGCGTTCCGGTTCCAGGAAGCATCAGCGATACCGAGCTCACCGAATGCCGCGAGGGCCTCACGGGCATGCTGCATTCGCTAGGTTTGCATGCTGCGCCGCTCGAACCGGCCGGGCTGCTTGCGCTTATCGACGAGCTGACTGGACTTGTAACGGTTTTGTGCCGGTCACCTATCTCATTAAGCCACCTTGGCTTCGAAGGCGAGCGGGCTGATGCCGCCCAGATATGAATGTCGGCGGCGGGTGTTGTAGAACCCGTTGATGTATTGAAAGATGGCAGCTTCAGCCTGACGCCGCGTTGGCCAGCGCTGCCGCCAGATGAGTTCCGCCTTCAGGGATTTGAAGAAGGTCTCGACGGACGCATTATCGTAGCAATTGCCCTTGCCGCTCATCGATGGATGCAGGCCATAGGCCTGCAGCTTTTTCTGATAGTCGTAAGAGCAATATTGGCTGCCGCGATCCGAATGGAAAAGGCAGCCCTCGGGAGGCTGGCGCAGTCGCACCGCCATATCCAACGCCCTGATCGCCAGGTCCTTCTTCATCCTGTCACTGACAGCCCAACCAACGACACGTCGGCTATGCAGGTCGAGAATGACGGCAAGGTAGAGCCAGCCTTCCGAGGTCCAGATATACGTGATGTCGCCGGCCCACTTACGGTTGGGCGCATCGGCGGCGAAGTCGCCGTCCAGCCAGTTCGCTGCGACCCCCAGGCGATGGTGGCTATCGGTCGTGACCTTGTGCTTGCGCGTTCGGACTGGCTTGATCCCATTGATCTTCATCAGCCGCCCGACCCGGCGCTCGCCAACAGCGAGCCCAACCTCTTTGAGTTCCATGGTCATCCTCGGACGACCATAGCTGCCAAGGCTGAGGCGATACTGTTCCCGGATATGGGCAAGGACTTTCATATCGGTGCGCGCCCGCCCACTGATTGGTCGCGAGCGCCAGGATCGATAGCCGCGCTCACTGACAAGCATGACACGGCAGAGCAGTTCGACGGGCCACCGATGCCGCCAGCTATGCACAAAAGCGAACTTCACGGCCTTTGGCTCGCGAAGAACTGCGTGGCCTTTTTTAGTACTTCCCTCTCCTCCCGCAGCACACGGTTCTCAAGGCGAAGGCGTTCATTCTCACGTGCCAGATCTGCCTGCGGCGCTGAAACCATATCACTGGGCCGATACTGTGATACCCACTTGCCCAGCGTCGATTTCCCTATCCCCAAATCCGATGCAACCCGGTCGCGCGGCAACCCGCTGGTCAGCGCGATCCGCACCGCCTCCTGCTTGAACTCTTCTGTATGCTTGATCATCTCATCGGTCTCCTGTTGCGAGCTCTAATCGCTCAGCTGACCGGCGCAAAACCGTTACAAGTCCAGTAAGGCAGGTAGATGCCTGTCTGTTCGGGAACCGGTGCGGGATCGGCGAGGACCGAATAGGTCAGTTCGATCGCACTCGCTGTGGCTGTTGGGGTCGCTGCGAAAGGTGCCAACGGCCGGACCGGCGTGCGTTGGGTCGAAGTCCTGTCAACGAGGTGCACTGGCTTGCCGACTGGCAGGCGATGGAGGCGGGCGGATGTTTGCGCACGTCGCGGAAGCTCGGTGACAAGCTCGTGGAGCTCGATAAAGTCGAACATGTCCCCGATGATCGTTGGTGCAGGCGCAGCCGAAACCTTGTCAAAGACGACGAGGCGAACAGCGATCCCCGTACCTGTCCGGCGAAACATCTGCTGCAGGTGCACATCGAGGAGCAGCGACGCTTCGTCCTGTGCCTCGGCGAAGGTGGAAGCATCGAGGCCTTCAGGCATGATGGCGACAACTCTCGCGCCACCGGCAGCGTCCCGGATCGCACTGCGAAGGTGGCGCTGCGCCGTCTCACCGTCCTTGCCGCGTTCCTGGCTGCGGGCGAATGGCGGGTTCATCAGCACGACCGACGGAACAGGACCGCGGTGCAGGTCGGCGATCAGTTCCCCGTCATGTGCAGTGATCGTGGCCGAAGGGAAGATGTGGCCCAGGCTGTATCGTCTTGCCGGATCGATCTCGTTGAGGAGCAGCGAAGCGTTCTGGACACTGCCCCAAAAAGCAAGGGAACCATTGCCGGCAGACGGTTCGAGTAGGGTGTCGTGCGAAGAGACAACTGTAGCCTTCGCCATCAGCCAGGCCAGCATCGGAGGGGTCGAGAACTGCTGGAGCTCGACCTGTGCTTCGCTGCGCACATGCCGGGGCGGCAATGCTGCCTCGAGCCAGTCGAAACGCGCCTCAGCCTCATGCACGCTCGTCGCTAGGTCAATGCGTGAAAAACCACGAAGCCAGAGCAGTGCACCAATCTCGACCGCGTTGTTGTGGTCGTCGATAGTCCAGGCACTTCCCCAGTTCAGGGCGCCGGTCTCTTTGGCGAACAGGCCGGAAATGTCGGCGCGGGTAAGATGACGTCCCGAAGCGACAAGCGCGGCAATCCTGACGCCGACAACGTAAGCCAATGGCACTGACGACAGTTGCTCGCCGACGGGAAACAGGTCTGATTGAAACATGGCAATTCGTCCTCCTGATGAGGGCATCGGGACACGCCCTCTGCCGGATCAGGAATTCGAGAAGCCCCCTCTCCTCTACGGCGCCGCCTTGCGACGCAGCCACGCTGTGAGTTCGTCGTTCCAGTCGGTGTCGCTGGAGGATGGCTTGCGAACGTGGATCGTCCGCCCATCGCGGGCATAAGCGGCCAGGCCACGCGAGACAGCCAGCTCGCCGCCAGCATCATGATCGACGAAGAGATGGAGTTCAGTCACGCTGTCGGGCATGCTGACGAGGCCGAAGCGCTCATTGCCCAGGGTCGCCCAGACGGGAATGCCGGTGAGCGCGTATGCGCCGAATACCAGTCGCCGTTCTTTTCCAGCGAACCGATACTTGAGGCGCCAGCTACGCTTGCCCGTCTTGGTCACGTAGAGATAGAGGCCTTCGGAATCGGAAAGCTTGTAATCCTTGTCTTTCGGCTTTGCCTGCCGGACTGCAACTTCGCTGAGCATCGGTGCCCCCAATCGACGGGGATGGAGGGAGAAAGTATGAAACACACAGAGAACATCGAATTGCAAGGAATCGCAGAAAAGCGAGGAAAACAAGCGCTTCTGGAGCTTGGTGGGAATGGCAATTGGCGGTGCTGACATCTGTGGATGGCCCCTGTGCTGCAAGGGGTAATTTGAGTTGATATGTTGATCTGTCAGGGTGCGGTCATCTGTCCGGCCTGTTGATGCGGCGAGAGATAGCCGCTGGCCCTGATGGTGTTCGCTGACCGGGTCCCACTCAGTCTAGCGAGCTCGAAGCTCCAACAACACCTCGGGTTGCCCCTGCCTTTGCGGCCGCGTTCAGATCGTCATCATCAATTCAATGGGCACCCTTACAGTTCGACGCGGCCGCGCATGTGCGCCGCGATTGCTTCAGAAGGCGGCAGGCGAGCGATAGGTCTCGCCGCGCGCCAGCACCGCCCAGACGATCCGCGCGGTCTTGTTCGCCATGGCCACGGTGACGAGCCGGGTCGGCTTGCGCTCGAGCAGACTGCGGACCCAGTTGGCCGCAGTAGTATCCGCGGTTCGCGCCCGTCGCACCACCGAGGTCGCGCCGACCACGAGCAGCTTCCTGAGGTAGCGATCTCCCATCTTCGAAATGCGTCCCAGCTTGTCCTTGCCGCCCGACAAGTTCTGACGCGGGACCAGACCCAGCGAAGCAGAAAACTCGCGGCCCGACCGGAACGCTCCCGGATCGGTCACCGAGGCGGCGAGAGCGGCGGCGCTGATGACGCCCACGCCCGGGATGGTGGCCAATCTCTGACTGGCCTGGTCCTGACGGTGCCAGACCAAGAGGCGCCGATCAAGCGCCTGGATCTGTCGGACGAGCGCCTGGAGGCGCTCGACCAAGAGCATCATCGCATCCTTCGCCATGTCTGGCAGCACTGCGCTGCCTGCCTGCCGGATCCGCTCAACCAGATCGCGGCTGCCGCTCACACCTTGTGCCGCGATCAGTCCGAACTCCGCACAATGGCCGCGGATCGCGTTGATCAGCATGGTGCGCTGACGCACCAACAGTTCGCGCGAGCGGTACAGGACGAGTACCGCCTGCCGCTCCGCGCTCTTCACAGGAACGAAGGTCATGGTGGGGCGGCGCACTGCCTCGCAGATCGCCTCGACATCGGCAGCGTCGTTCTTCTGGCGCCTGAGATAAGCCTTCACATAGGCTGGCGGCATGAGCCGCACTTGGTGGCCCAACGCCGAGATCTCACGCGCCCAGTGATGCGAGGTGGCGCAGGCTTCCATCCCGACAAGGCAGGGAGGAACCTTCGCCAGCGTATCAAGCAGGGCCAAGCGCCGGACCTTCTTGCGCCAGACGACGGTGCCATGTGCATCGACAGCGTGAAGCTGGAAAACAGACTTGGCCAGATCAAGGCCGATCGTGGTAATCTCCATGGTGAATGGTCCTTTTGCTCGGGTTGCTACGACAACAGCCCACAATACGACTCACCAGTCGTCGGACACAGGGGCCATTCACCTCATCAGTCTAATCGCAACTTGTCTCCGATTGGCAGAGCTCTCCCCAACGCAGCGTCGGATTAGGCCATGAGGCTCTGCCACTCGGCCAGTGCGGCCGAGCGGCGGGTCTTGTAGGTCTGTCTGTCGATCAAGTGGCGTTCGAGATTGAAGTGGTTGTGGACGTTGGCTTAGACCGAGGCGAACTTCTGTAACGACTTCATCTGCCGGAACCTGAGCATCGCTCGCTCTCGTCTTCGGAACGGCAGGTGGCTGTTCTTCACCTGCCGTTGGCCTAGCGTCCCACCTCCTGCTTGTCGGCGTTGCCGAGTTCACCCATCGCCGCCTTGTATGAGCGCAGGCCGTCGGTAGTGATCTCGGCTGGCGAGCCGTGCCTCTTCAGCGCCATCTTCATGAAGCGCAGTGCCGCCTTCTTGTCGCACGTCTTAGTGGACGCAGCCCTCGAGCACCTCCCCCTCCTGGTCGACCGCTCGCCACAGGTAGTGCATCTCGCTGTTGATCTTTACGTAGCCCTCATCAAGGTGCCACTTCCACTGGCGGAAGCCCTTCATCCGGCTCACCCGCTGGCACCGCACATCAGCGTCGAACATCGGTCCGAACCTGTTCCGCCAAAGACGGACGGTCTCATGGCAGATGTCGATCCCCCGCTCGATCAGCAGGTCCTGCACGCTCCGCAGGCTCAGCGGAAAGCGGACCTACATCATCACGACCAGGCGGATGATCTCGGGCGACGAGTTCAAATAGCGGAATGGACTGGCTGGGTTTGCGAGGTCTGGGCATTGCCCTGCCCTAGCTGATGACGCGTGTTTCGCTAGCCGGTGCATTTGGTCTGACAGTACCCTGTCGCCACCTCAGTCCCCTCATCCGGGGACATAAATGCGGGTGGAAACATGTTTGTGGTTCGCGGCACGACGATAAAATGCGATCATGTAATCAAAAGGTGGTTTGCGCAGAGTGACGGAACCTGTTCCGAAAAACGATTTTGATGTTGTCGTCGTCGGCTCCGGCGCGGGCGGACTAACGGCCGCAATCGTGGCTGCGCAGCACGGACTTGCAACTGTCGTCATCGAAAAGACAGCGTATTTCGGCGGCACCTCGGCGATCTCCGGCGGCGGACTGTGGATCCCCGGAAATGATCACATGGCTAGCCTCGGCCTGTCCGACACCGCAGAAGACGCGGCGCTTTACCTGCGCAATATCACCGGCGGTTATTTCGATGCGCGCAAGACAAAAGCATTCGTGAAAGCCGGGCGGGAGATGGTCTGCTACCTTGAGGATCGCACCGACGTGCGCTTCATGGGAGGTTTGATCCCCGACTATGAAGCAAACCAGCCCGGCGCATCGACAGGCCGCACATTATTGACCCAAAGC
>JBASBA010000248.1:0-1936 GCA_049650885.1 Alteraurantiacibacter sp.
CAATCGGCCCTTGCTGACGCTGTGGATGGATCTGGCAGTGAACGCCTTGTTCAAGATGGGTCGCACCCGCGATATCCGAACGTGGTTCCTGCTCGATGAGGTTCATGCCCTCCATCGCCTCCCGGCGATCGAACATGGACTGCAGACTGCCCGCGCGGTTGGCGGGGCTTTCATCCTCGGCATCCACAGCTTCGACAAGCTCGCCGAGACCGATGGTGAAAATGGAGCGGTCAATCTGAGTTCCCTCGCAAGGACCAAACTGATCCTGTCGACGGCGGATATGGAGACCGCGGAAAAGTGTGCTGATTTTATCGGCAACCGCGAAGTGAGGCAGATGGATGAGGCCTACAGCTACGGGTACAATAACAGCAGGGACGCATCGACCATTACGCCGCGCAAGGAAGTGCAGCACCTGGTCATGCCCGACGACATCAAGGAGCTTCCATCGCTTCATGGCTATGTAAAGTTCCCCGAAGGCTTCCCCGCTGCCAGGATCAGACTGACATGGCGGGATTACCCGCAAGTCGCCGAAGGCTTCGTGCGTGTCCGGGAAATGCGGGCCGCCGAGTTTACCCCTCCGGAAGAGGCTGAGGGAACGGACCAGCTGGGCGAGGACGGCCGCGAGAGTGACGGCCCGGTCAATGAACCCGAGCAGGTGCTGGAAGAAGGCGAGAAGACGTCTCAAGAGCGTGCGGCTGACAATCTGGCGGCTCAGTTCGTGGACAACGTCTCGAAGGCGTCTGTAGAGGAGGCTGATGCCAAACTGGAGAATGGAAAAAGGGACGATAATACCCCGGCCGTCGAAGAGGGCGAGAAGAGCGGTGGTCAACGATCGTCGAGCGCACGAGGAGAAATGGGCGGGTTGGACAGTCCGAACGAACGCCAGCGAAAGGCGGGTAGGGATGACGTAGACGACGATCGCGAAAAACAACGCGATGCCGATATCCCGCGGAAATCGGAAGATACTTCGAAGCTATTGGTCAAACGCTCTGCGCGCGACGATCAGGAAAGCGAAGCAGCGCGTGAAAGCCGGTTCGGTTACGGCGCCGATGGGCAGATGCGCGACGAGCGCAATGCCGGCGATGATTTCGGAATGGAGATGTAGCCGATGCTCTCCAGTGCATCCGTTTCATCCGCTGGCGGCGCAGCGGGCTACTTTGCGAAGGACGACTATTATACCGGCGAGCATTCGTCGGAGGCGAGCCAGTGGGGCGGTAAGGGCGCCGAAGCGATGGGGCTTTCCGGCGAGGTTTCGAAGGAAGATTTCGAGAACCTGCTGAACGGTAAGCTTCCGGACGGAACGCTTGTCAATCAGAACCCCAATCGTCGCATCGGCGTCGACCTGACATTCTCGATGCCCAAATCAGCATCGATCATGGCGTATGTCGGGAAGGACGAAAGGGTTCTCGAAGCGCATATGGCGGCCGTCAAGAATACGATGGGATGGGTCGAGAAGAACTTCGCGGAGACCCGCGATTACAGCCGAGGCAAAAACGGCGAGGCGGTCAAGACCGGCAATCTGGCCTATGCAATGTTCCAGCACGATACGAGCAGGAAACTGGACCCGCAGGGCCACATTCACGTCGTCGTCGCTGCGATCACGCAAAATGCCAAAGGCGTCTGGCAAGCACTTCGGAACGATGAATTATGGAAGAACAACACCACGATCGGATCGGCCTATCACGCCAACATGCGCGCCGAGCTGGGTAAGCTGGGCTACGAAACCGAGATCACCGGCAAGCACGGACAGTTCGAGATCAAGGGTGTGCCAAGCCATATCATGAAGGAGTTCAGCCAGCGGCGGACTGAAATCCTCGAAAAGACAAAAGAACTTGGAACAACTAGTCCACAGGGTCAGGATCGGGTCGTCGTCGGAACGCGCGATGCGAAGGTCAATCTCGAGGACCGCGATGCGCTACGCTCTGACTGGTCGGGC
>JBASBA010000249.1:0-1741 GCA_049650885.1 Alteraurantiacibacter sp.
GACATAAGCTCGCGGCCTCGTTCGCAGCCTGCCTACTCACGACTGCGGCCATTGCGCCGATCATGGCGCAGGCGATTTTAACCCAAAGGAAAAAACCATGAAAACAAACCAAAGTTTCACAGATAAGGTAGCTTTTGTCACCGGAGCGGGTAGCGGCATTGGCCGCGCGGCAGCGTTGGCGTTTGCCCGCTCCGGTGCCCGCGTAGTGGTCGCTGATATTGCACAGCAGAACAGCCAGGAAACCGTGCGCATCATCGAAGAATCTGGCGGGCGTGCGATCGCCCTCAGATGCAATGTGACGAGCGCCGAGGACGTGCAAGCAGCGCTAAGCCAAACCATCGAAACTTTTGGGCAGCTCGATATTGCCTTCAACAACGCGGGTATCGAACAGCGAAATGCAGCAGTAGCAGACTTTGAAGAAGATGAATGGAACCAGATTCTGAACGTTAACCTACGCGGCATTTTTCTCTGCATGAAGTACGAAATCCCGCTGCTGCTTCAGCAGGGGGGCGGCGCAATCGTGAATACCTCTTCAGGTGCAGGCGTCATCGGCATCAAAGGGGGAGCCGCTTACGCTGCTGCAAAGCACGGCGTCATCGGCCTAACCAAGTCGGCGGCTCTCGACTACGCCGCGCAGAATATCCGCATCAACGCCGTAGCTCCTGGTTACATTGCCACTCCGATGATGGATCGCTTCACTGGCGGCACCGCCGAGGGTCGAGAAAAAGTGGTCTCGGAAGAGCCTATTGGACGGATGGGTAATCCCGAAGAAATCGCCGACGCCGCGCTCTGGCTGTGTTCGGATGCGGCTTCCTTCATCGTCGGACACGCGCTGGTAATCGACGGCGGACAAACCGTGCAGTGAGCAAGTACCTGGAAACTGGAGCAAAGCATGATGATACAAAAGCGATTTCCAGCATTTATTTTGGCAGCGTCGCTGGGCGGAACGCCGATTTCTAGTTGCGCCGGTCAACAAACGCCGCAAAGCGCGTCCGGTCAGCAGCCGGTAGAAGCACCCGTCAAGACGCAGGTAGAGACCATGAAAATACGCCTGAAACTCGAAAACACGACGCTTAACGCCACGCTCGACGACAACGCGACCTCGCGAGATTTTGTCGCGCTGTTGCCACTGACGCTTGCACTCGAAGATCACGCACAAACCGAAAAAATCAGCAACCTGCCGAAAAAGTTATCTACCGAAGGTGCGCCCGCAGGACATGAGCCTTCGGTTGGAGACATCGCGTACTACGCGCCCTGGGACAATCTGGCTATCTATCACAAGGATTTCGATTATTCGAGTGGACTGATCAAGCTAGGAGAAATTGATTCTGGGATCGACACCCTGGAGCAAACCGGCCCGCTGAAAGTGACAATCGAGCGCGTTGAGAAGTAGCAAGCGCGATGTAAACAAGGAGACACAGATGAAACACACAGTAATTCTATTAGCGCTTCCGTTCCTGGTTTTGTCGGGTGCGGGCTGCGCCAGTGCCCAAAACGCAGTGACAGACAAACCGGCGCAAACCATAATTCGGGCCGATTCTCAAGCTCCAATCGAAGGCCCCGCCGCATACTTTACTGGCAACGTCACGGTTGAGCCGCTGTTCGTAGCCAACAACACCGCAGCTTATTCGGGCGCGTATGTCAATTTCGAGGCGGGTTCCAGATCGGCCTGGCACACCCATCCAGCGGGGCAGCGCCTGATTGTCACTGCCGGGGTAGGTCGAACCGCGCAGTGGGGAGG
>JBASBA010000250.1:0-2239 GCA_049650885.1 Alteraurantiacibacter sp.
CGGCGGGATTGATGTTTAAGCGCCGCGGAAAGTCGAGTAACCGCCGCCACACCGATGCGTTTCGCGGCTACGTGATAGAGCTGATCCGCAGGCACTGTCTCGACTTCGGGCCAACTCTTGCGGTGGAGAAGCTGGCCGAGCGCCACGACGTCACCGTGAGTAAGGAGACGGTGCGACAATGGATGATCGAGGCCGGGTTGTGGGAGAGCCGGACGGAGCGCAAGAAGCGCGTCCAGCAGCTCCGGCAACGACGCGCGCCATTTGGCGAGCTGGTGCAGATCGACGGCTCGCTGCACTGGTGGTTCGAGACGCGCGGACCGAAGTGCGCGCTGATCGTCTTCATCGACGACGCAACGGGTCGGATACTGCACCTGCGGTTCTGTCCATCGGAATCAACGTTCGACTATCTACAGGCCGCCCAGGCGAGCATCGAGCGCTACGGCAAGCCGCTCGCATACTACTCCGATCGCCACTCGATCTTCCGCACCGCACATGCCGCAATCAAGACGGTGCGCGAACACAATGGCATGACCCAATTCGGCCGGGCGCTCGACGAGATCAACATCGACATCATCTGCGCCAACACTCCGCAGGCGAAGGGACGCGTTGAACGGGTCAACAAGACGCTGCAGGACCGGCTGGTGAAGGAGCTGCGTCTGGCCGGCATTGCTTCAATCGAGGCGGCGAATGCGTTCATTCCCGGGTTCGTCGAGGACTTCAATGCCCGATTCGCCAGGGAACCCTACAACCCGGAGGATGCCCATCGGCCACTGGCGGTTCATGAGCGCCTGGAGGGGGCAATGTGCGTCAAGAGCCAGCGCAGCGTGTCCGGTTCTCTGACGCTGCGCTACAACCGGGTTCTGTTCGTCCTTGAGCCAAACGATATCAGCGCGAATCTCGCCCGGAAGAGAGTGACGATCTGCGACTATCCGGACGGGCGTCTGGAAATCCAGCACGGCGGCATCTGCCTGCCCTACCGCGCGTTCGGCTTGAAGCGTCCGCAGCGTGCCGAGGTGGTGGAGAACAAGCGGCTCGATGAAGTCCTCGCCATCGCGGAGCGGATGATCCCGGTGAAGCGAAGCAACAACTCGCCTCGTCGCCGCGGCCAGGCCAACTCCATGTTCCACGCCCTTGGCAACCCGCAACCATGACTGTAGACATTTCTAAATTGCCAAAGATGAGACATCTCTATTCAGCTTTGACAAAAGGCTTGCCGGAACTTGCGCTGGTCAAGCACGGCTACCCAAGGCAGCGAATATCTACGGGTTCGCCCTGATCGACGTAAAAATCCACGAGCGTCCAGACATAGGAGATGTCGGCTGCCGCGGGGGGAGTGCGTGCCCGTCTGGCTGAGTGGGCACGCACTTGATCGGTTAGGGAAGGAGAACGCCGTCAATCACATGAACAACGCCATTCGAGGTGTCGATGTCCGTGGCTACCACATTGACGGTGTTGCCCTGACCATCGGTCAGCCGGACTGTCCCATCGACGACAGCCGCGCTGAAGGTCGCACCATTGACGGTGGTGACGGTATGATCGCCTCCATCAGCCTCGATCATGCCCAGAAGATCGGCAGCCATCACTTCTGCGCCGACAACATGATAGGTGAGTACGCCCGTCAGAGCTTCCTTGTCAGCGAGAAGCCCGTCCAGCGCGCCGGCCGGAAGCGCTGCAAAAGCGTCATTCGTCGGTGCGAAGACAGTGAACGGGCCTTCACCGCTCAGTGTATCGACAAGGCCGGCCTCGCTCACGGCCGTGACCAGCGTCGACAGCGTCGGTGTATCCTGCGCCTTCTCAACGATCGTCATGTCCTGCGCCAAGGCAGAGCTGCTGAACAGAACGGCAAAGCCAATCGCCGCAGCGCGCATTTGAGCATTCATTTCGTCACTCCCTTTTCGACGCCCGAATTTTCGAGCTCGTGCGTCTGATCATGGGCGTTCAGCAGAAGATGACGAGTGGAGTGCGTCGAAGTGCTCAGTGACAGTTTGTCCGATGCAACACAGTTAAGTGATGGTAATTTACCAAATATTATTTTTGGGCGCCTCGGATCCAAATCTGTTTGACCTCATTGAGGCTGATCTCATCGGCCCGCCGAGCATACATTTCGCCGTCCGGGTAGTTGAGTGCGGCGATGAGCGTAAGCAGTCAGCCGGGGCCGTCAGCGGTGGCTCGGTTTTTCTCCCGACAATGCTAATTTTGGGATGAAAGGAACAATCTCAATGCCTGAGCGGTATTAGCT
>JBASBA010000251.1:0-3715 GCA_049650885.1 Alteraurantiacibacter sp.
CGATGGAGCGGCGCAATTAGGGGGATGCACTCTCGCGGTCAAGCCCCGTTTGCAACATTATTGCCAGACTTCAAATCGGGCTATCTTTCAGTCCGCCCAGGCGGCGTCCTCCAGGTGTAGTTCCGCAGCAGGGCGGGCGCCCCAGTCATCTATTTTTGCACGCCCCGCAAGCCACAGCCGTCGGCCTTTCGAACCGTGCAGGATCGACTGGCCCATTTCGCTCGATCCGGCGCGAAAAGCGATGGCTTTAAGGCTGCGCCCGTCCGGCCCGGCAACGACAAGTCGCAGGTGATCATTGCCAACGATATCGGCCTTGATGACGTGTACCGGCCCCACCGCCACACGCGGACCCGGCCAGCCCATCCCATACGGGCCGGCGCCTTCCAGCGTTTCGACAAGGTCTGGCGTCAATCCGCCCGGAGCAACGGAAATATCCAGCAGCATGGTCTGTTCTGCGCTGGCCTTGGCGATGGTGGCCGCAAGTTTCTCGTTCAGCCATTCTGAAAACTCATCCAGCCTTCCCGATTCGATAGTCAGGCCCGCTGCCATGGCATGGCCGCCGCCTGCCACCAGCAGTCCGGCCTCTCTCGCGGAAATGATGGCAGCGCCAAGGTCCACACCGGCGATGGAGCGCCCGGAACCCTTGCCCTGTCCGGTCTCGGCATCCAGCGCGATGGCAAGGCTGGGCTTGCCGGTTTTTTCCTTTATCCGGCCTGCCACGATACCGATCACGCCGGGGTGCCAACCTTTGCCGGCGACGCAGATCACTGATCGGTTGTGCTGCGCGGCAAGCTGCGCCTCAGCCTCTTCCTGCACCTCTGCCTCGATAGCGCGTCGGTCTTCGTTGAGGTTGGAAAGTTGCTCGGCAATGGCGCGTGCTTCTTCGGGGTCTTCGGTAATGAGCAAGCGCACGCCTAAAGTGGCTTCTCCCACCCTTCCGCCAGCGTTGATGCGTGGGCCCAGGGCAAAGCCGCAATCGCTGCATTTGGGTGCGGCTTTCAAGCGACTGGCATCTATCAGGGCGGCCATTCCGGTGTTGGCGCGCTTGCCCATCACCTTAAGACCTTGCGCCACGAAAGCCCTGTTCAGCCCGCGGATCGCGGCCACATCGGCCACGGTGCCCAGCGCCACAAGGTCCAGCAGCGACATGAGATTCGGCTCAGAACGGTCCGCAAAATAGTCTCGCGCGCGCAAGGTGCGAACAACGGCAATCGCCAGCAGGAAGGCGACCCCGACGGCCGCAAGGTGGCCATGCGATGCGGCCAGATCGTTTTCATCCAGCCTGTTGGGATTGACCAGCGCATAGGTGCGCGGAAGATCGGGAGAGCATTTATGGTGATCCACCACGATCACATCGATCCCGGCATCATGCGCCATGCCCAGTGCCTCGTGCGCCATGGCCCCGCAATCAACGGTAACAATCAGGCTGGAGCCTTCCTTACCCAGCTTCAACAGGGCTTCTCCGCTGGGACCGTATCCTTCCAGCAGGCGATCCGGAATATAATGGCGCGCATCGTGGCCCAACATGCGCAACATGCGAATCAGCAGTGCGGAACTGGTGGCTCCATCAACGTCGTAATCGCCGTACACCGCGATACTCTCTCCAGAGAGTACGGCCTCGGCGATACGTTCGGCTGCGCGATCCATATCGTTGAACTGCGAAGGATCAGGCAGAAATTCGCGCAAGGAGGGCTGGCGATGGCGGTCCAGATCTTCTGCCGCCACTCCGCGTGACAGGAGCAACTGGGTGGTTATGTCATTGCCAAGCGCATGAACGTCCCCCTCAACCTGCATATTACCACCACGCCATTGCCACGTCTTACCCGAAAGGGAGCGCGTTACACCGAAGACTGCCGAACGAGTTGCCATGATATTGGTTTAGCGCCTTTAGGTAATTTGTTCCAACGGGGGCCGAAGGTCTCTCTACAGATGATCTGCAAGAAGAGATATCGTTTCAACGGTGACCAGTTGCATTATAATACGAACAAGGACTCGACCCTGGACGCCTTTGAAGGCAGAAATTCCAGGATCGGAGGAAGGGAAGACTGTCGATCGTCGCTGCCGGACGCCTTGAGCAAAATGGAATGAGGTCGGCTGTGTCACTGCTGTGCGCGCCGGGCGAGCGTCCGCGTGCAAAACAGGTGCGCGCGCTGGCTGAAACGTGCGACCGGTTTTCTATCAGCCTCGATACATCGGCAAGTGGCGGGGAGGAAGAAGGTTGGCTGGAATTGCTGGCAAACGGCATGACATTCGACCTTACCGGACTGGAGCCACGAGGCTGTATCGACATGCCCGAACCGGCGCACAGGTTCGGTATACCGCAAGGCTTCGACCCTGCGCAGCAGCAGGCGCTTTTGATCCAACCCGGCCCGCATCTTGCCGCAGGCGGGGCTATGTTTCCTGTTGTAAGGACACTGGCGGTTGTCGCGGCCTCACTTGCAGCTCTTGACAGCGTGACAGCCGTCGCCTGGCACCCCGCGCGGACTGTTACCAACGCCGATTTCTTCCGGCGCAGCGTGATGGGCTGGATCGAGGGAGGACCGTTTCCCGGTCTTGGCCTGGCGGCTCTATTTGCCACGGATGATGGCGGACTTCAGAGCGAAGGACTGGCCCTGTTTACAGGTCAGGAACTCTACATGATGCCCGAGGTCGTGACGGACCGGTCGGAGGCATCGAAGATCGCATTGCGTTTGCTGAATTGGATGGTCGAAAACGGTCGGATCACACAAAGCCTCAGCTTTACAGCACCTTCGGGTGAGACATTACGCCTTGAACCTGTGGATAACTCGGGCATTGTCAAGGTGTGGAGGGGCTCGCACTAACGAAGGAGGCCCGCAGGGCTCGCGTTGCACAGCATCTGACAGACCGTCCGGCCTTGCCGTTCAGGTCCGTCAATGTGCGTGGCCGGCCTGATTTTCAAGACGATATGCAGCGCCACCATCTGTTGCCGCGTCAGATACTCAAGAACGCGGCGCTCTTGGCGATGCTCTCACACCTGGGGCGAGACCGGATCGGTTTTGATGACTTCCGGCACAACGGCCTCCTGCTACCATCCAGCTCATCGGCGGCGCGGCGGGTGGGTTTGCCTCTGCACCGCGGGCCACATCGGCTTTATAACGCGATGGTCCTGGATCGCATCGGCCAGATCGAGGCTGAATGGTCACGCGCCAAAGGGGAGCGACCCTTGTGTGCCGAAAGCGAAGCGATCCAGCGACTATTGCTGTTGCAGCGCGCTTTGCGCAGGCGGTTGCTTGATTCCGGAAGCAACCGTTTACAGCTGAATCGCAAGGATCCGTTCCGGCCCGGTGTGGACTTTAGAGAGCTGGACGCAATGGCGGAGCAGCTATGGTCTGCGACCGGGCATGATTAAGCGAACTGCAATCCGGGATGTTGGCGGCACCCCCGATTGCAACCCATCAGAATTTCGGTGTCCCAGGCCCGTGCGCTGCACCATTTGCGGCGGAAAGGATGGCGCGCACGCTGGCGGTGGCAACGTCCTCGTCAATGCCGACACCCCACCCGCTGCGACCGTCGGGCAAGGCCCATTCGATATAGGCCGCCGCGCGCGAATCGACGCCTGTGCCGAGTGCATGTTCCGAATAGTCGCAGACTTCGAAATCAAGCTCGTAGGTGTCGCGGATCGTAGACAGGACAGACGAGATCAGACCCTTGCCGCGACCTGACACGCGCTGCTCCTCTCCGTCCACCTTGATGG
>JBASBA010000252.1:0-4680 GCA_049650885.1 Alteraurantiacibacter sp.
ATCTGGCTGACGTTCTCGCTGTCAACGGTTTGCAGGGGCCACGGTGCGGTAAACTCGGTGCCGGGATTCAGCGTGCGGGAATATTTGCCGCCCAGCCATGTCACCACGCCCTGTTCGCGCGGCTGCACAAAATGGGTCGAGGTGGCAAACAGCCAAACCAGAGCGATGGCGATCAGCGCAATCGGGAACCAGCTTCCGCCGCCGGGCCGCTGGGGAATGCGGAAGTTCGGACCGCCGGGGCCGCCACCACTGCGACGCGGACCTTCGGGGCCACGGTTCTTGAAAATATCCTCGATATTGGCGCTGCGGCGCGGGCGATCAGAACCGCCTCCGGCACCGCCGCCGGGCAGCCAGGGATTGCGCGGGCCGCGTGGCGGAGGCGCATCATCGCCGCTGCCATCACCCGCACCGGCGGGGGTATTATCGCCCGAATCCGATCCGCCATCGTCTCCGCCACCGGAGCCGCCCGGGGGCTTGCCCCAAGGATTGCGCTTGCCAGCCATTGCCAGGCCGTACCTTTCGAAAAACCCACCCATAAATGTCATGCCATTATCTATAGGAACCCTTTGCGCAAAAAACAGGGGGTCTTAGGGCCAATATTGCTGACCTTGCCTGCAAGAGCCGCTAGCAGTCCCATCCATGAGCAACGAAGAAACAGTCAAATCCGCCATCCCCCCTGAACTTTCGGGCATGGTCCGGTCCGTCAAATTGGTGGACGGGGTCGTCACGATCGTCGCCGATGCCAGCGGCCTAGGCCGCAGCGCCGCCACGCAATTACAGGGCGAGCTGGAGCAGACCGTGGGCGCGGTGGAGGGTGTAAGCGAGGTGCGTGTCGCCCTTATGGCTGACAAGGTATCGCGCAAGGTGATCGTCGTCGGGTCCGGCAAGGGCGGCGTGGGCAAATCGACGCTCACCACCAATATCGCCGTCTCACTGGCGAACGAGGGGATGAAGGTCGGCATTGTCGATGCCGACATTTATGGCCCGTCCCAACCTTTGTTGCTGGGAACAGCGAATGAGAAAGTTCGTGCAGAGGATAACGTCCTCATCCCTACGCAAACCCAATTTGGCGTAAAGGTCCTGTCGATGGGCCAGCTGATCGAGCCTGGGAAGGCCATCGCCTGGCGCGGCCCGATGGTAGGACAGGCGCTGGCCCAGCTGATGGAGGCCGACTGGGGCGATACGCAAATCCTGATCGTGGACCTGCCGCCGGGCACGGGTGATGTGCAGCTGACCATGTTGCAGAAGTTCAAGCCAGCGGGCGCGGTGATCGTTTCCACCCCGCAAGACCTTGCCCTGATCGACGCAACCCGCGCAATGGACCTGTTCAAACAGGCCGAAGTGCCCATCGTCGGGCTGGTGGAGAATATGGCAGGCTATCATTGCCCGGAATGTGGCGCCGTCAGCAATCCATTCGGCCAGGGCGGAACGGAAGCTGCGGCGCAGGCAATGGGTGTGCCGTTCCTTGGCCGCGTGCCACTGGCGATGGAAATACGGGTTGCCAGCGATACCGGCCAGCCGCCCGCTGCCAATGATACGCAGCACGGCCCCTATTTTGCCGGCATCGCAACGCAGCTTGCTGCATTTCTTGGCACGATAAAGGGCTGATCCGGGTGCAGTTTTCACGGCGTGGATTGCTGGCGGGAGCCGCAGTTGGCGGCGGGCTGCTGGTCGCCTGGAACATCTCGCCGCGCACCTTCACCAATCCGCTTGCCGCGGGCGAGGGTGAGTTTGCCGTCGATGCCTGGCTGAAGCTTGCCAGCGACGGCGTAATCACGGTCGCGGTGCCGCAGCTGGAGATGGGGCAGGGCGTTACCACGCTTCTGCCGCAGATCGTGGCGATGGAAATGGGTGCGGACTGGCGGCAGGTGGCCGTAGAGCCTGCACCCGTCAGCGGCGCCTATGCCAACGCTCCGCTTGCCGCGCGATGGGCACCCTTGTGGGATCCGCTTATCCCCGCGCTGGCCGATGGTGCGGATGATTTGCTGCTGCGAAATTGGGCGCAGGATAAACGCTTCACCGTGACCGCTGATGGCACCACGCTGGCGGCTTACGAGCAATCCTGCCGCGATGCAGGGGCCGCAGCGCGAGCCATGCTGTCGATGGCTGCGGCGGAGCGGTGGAATGTGCCATGGGAACAATGCACCGCCGAAAACGGGGTGATCTATCATGATGGAAACGCCGCCAGTTTTGCAGAGCTGGCGATGGAGGCCGCGCGCTTTGATCCACCTGACCCGCCGCCGCTGAAAACCGCGCCCCCGTCCGACCCTGCTCCGCCTGGCGGCATGAATGCTGGCGTTTCAGCACCTGCGTTTTCGCGTTTGGATCTGCCGTCAAAGGTGGATGGCAGCCATGTCTTTGCAGGTGATGTGCGCCTGCCGAACATGGCGTTTGCCGCCATCCGCCATGGCCCGCAGAACAAGTCCGAATTGCTGGAATTCGATGCGTCTCTTGCAAGCCGGCAGCGCGGCCTGATCCAGTTGGTGCGCGGCAAGCGATGGCTGGCCGCGATTGCAGATAACTGGTGGGCTGCAGAACAGGCATTGCAGGCGATTGCGCCGCGTTTCGCCGTGGATCGGCCGGTAAACAGCGCGTCAATTGATGAGTCGCTAGAGCGCCATCTGGTGGATGGACCGGGCAAGATTTTCGAGAAGCGCGGCAATGGAATTGACGGCTATACCTCGACCATGGCGCGAAAATACCATGTCTCGCCCGGTCTTCATGCGACGATTGAGACGGCCAGTGCCACGGCCCGGCTGATCGACGGGACGCTGGAGCTGTGGTTGCCAACCCAGGCGCCGGAATTTGCGCGCAAGGCAGCGGCAAAAGCCCTTGGCCTGAGCGCCAGTAAAGTGGTTTTGTACCCTGTTTCGGCAGGGGGCAGCTTTGATCGAAGACTGCAGAGCGACATTGCCATCCAGGTGGCCCTGCTGGCGCGAGAGGCGGGGCGTCCGGTCCAGCTTACCTGGTCTCGCTGGCAGGAGCATGTCGCCAGCTTCCCGCGCCCTCCCGCAACAGGGCTGATGGCCGCGCAAACCGATGACGAGGGCAATATCCTCACACTGCGCGCCCGCGTTGCCAGTCCGCCAACAATGCGCGAATTTGGCCGCCGTCTGTTCGACAACGAGGCGAGCTGGGCCGCGGTTGACGCACTGGAAGGTGAGGCGGATCGCTTTGCCGTGTCGGGCCTTGCGGGTCCGTATCGCGTCGGCAATCTCTCGGTTGAGCATGTGCCCGTCACCATAATGTTGCCCACCGCCCCGATGCGCGGACAGGCGGATGGGTATACCTGCTTCATGCGCGAAAGTTTTGTTGATGAGCTGGCGCAAAAACACGCCCGCGAACCCATGAGCTATCGCATCGCCATGCTGGGGCAGGATCCCGGCATGGCCGATTGCCTGCAACGCGCCGCCAGCCTGGCATCCTGGGATGGCGGCAGACCTGGCGGCGGGCAGGGTATGGCTTGCCATCGCATGGATCTGGGCGATGCGACCGGACGCATTGCCGTGGTGGCTGATGCCAGCGCGGGCGAAGGCGGCCTGCGCGCGCGGCGATTGTCTGCATGTGTCGATATTGGCCGCGTCGTGAACCGCGATATCGCTCTGCAGCAAATCGAGGGCGGGTTGATCTTCGGCCTCGCAATGGCACTGGGCTGCGCCACCGATTATTCTGATGGTCTGCCAACCAATCAGCGACTGTCGTCACTTTCCATGCCATCGCTGGCCGACTGTCCGCAGATCGCCATCGAACTGGTCCAGAGCGAAGCGGAACCCTTCGACCCCGGTGAGATCGGCGTGCCTGCCGTGGCACCGGCACTGGCCAATGCCTTTGCCAGTGCAACAGGGGTTCGCCTGCGCCGCCTTCCGCTGCTATCGACCCTGCCATGACACACCATCCACAGCAGCTACCTGCCGAGCATCCATCTGTAAAAAGCGGAAACATCGGCGTTCTTGTCGTCAATCTCGGCACGCCGGAAGCGCCTGAAACAGGCGCGGTTCGCCGCTACCTGGGTGAGTTTCTGTCTGACCGGCGCGTGATCGAAATCCCGCCAATTGCCTGGCAACCGATCCTGCGCGGCATTATCTTGAATACGCGGCCCAAAAAGAGCGCGGCGGCCTATCGTGAAGTCTGGACTGACAAGGGGTCGCCCCTTGCGGCAATCACCGCCGATCAGGCCGAGGGGTTGCAGACGCGGCTGGGCGATAAAGTGATGGTGGAGTGGGCAATGCGGTACGGTGAACCGTCTATTCCGCGCCAGTTGCAAAAGCTGATGGATGCCGGATGCGAGCGTATTTTACTGGCGCCCCTCTACCCTCAATATTGCGCTGCGACCACGGCCACCGTGGTGGACAAGGCCGCCGATTGGCTGGGAGAGAAACGCTGGCAGGCCAGCCTTCGAACCCTGCCAGCCTATCACGATGATCCCGCCTATATCGATGCGCTGGCCGCCGATATCGGTCGCCAGCTGGGCGCGCTGGACTTCACGCCCGAGGTGTTGCTGCTGTCCTTCCACGGAATGCCGCAACGCACGCTGGAGCTGGGCGATCCGTATCATTGCCACTGTCGCAAGACCGCGCGCCTGCTGGAAGAGAAAATGGCCCGTAGCGATTTGCGGATCCTCACCACGTTTCAAAGCCGCTTCGGCCCGGCAAAATGGCTGACCCCCGCAACCGACACTAC
>JBASBA010000253.1:0-1663 GCA_049650885.1 Alteraurantiacibacter sp.
CTGGTGGCTGCTGGGGCAGCGGATCACGCGTAATTTCGTGCTTGGCACTCTGGTCGCGCTGTCGGGGATAGGATTGTTGCTGGCGCATGAGGCGCAATTGTCGCCGCTTGGCGGAAACGTATGGGTCGGGATCGTATGGGCGGTGCTCGGTATCCTGGCGGCGAGTATCGCCAATGTCATTCAGGCCAACGGAACCGGGCGCGCATTGCCGATGGTCAGCCTGCTGGCCTGGTCCATGCTGTATGGCACGATCGCCGATTTCGTGCTGGCGTACTGGACCGCGGGGCCGCCGATTTTGCCGGACCGGGTCAGTTTCTGGGCCGGGATAGGATGGCTGGCGCTGGCCGGATCCGTGGTCACGTTCCCGCTGCATTACACGCTGGTGCGCACCATCGGTGCCGGCCGCGCTGCCTATAATGGCATCGTGACGGTCATCGTCGCCATGCTGCTATCGACCATTTTCGAGGGGTATCGCTGGAACGCTCTGACCATGTTCGGGGCGCTTCTGGCGATGGTCGGCCTCATCATAGCCCTGCGCGCGAGAACCACGCCGCCGCCCGCGTTAAAGCAGGCTGCGTAACCCTTCCCGGTAGGTCGGATAGCGGGGTTGCCAGCCAAGCACGCGTTTCGCCTTCCCGTTCGCGACGCGCCGGTTTTCCGAATAGAAACCCAACGCCATGGGCGACAGGTCGGCTTCATCGAGCGATTGCAGCGGCGGTGGCGCACGACCCAGCAACCGGCACGCTTCCTCGATCACGGCGTTTCCGCTGGCCGGCAAATCGTCGCTGAGATTATACGCCCCTGCCGAAGCGTCCAGCCCGGCAAGCACGCCGGACACGATATCGTCCACATGCACCCGGCTGAACACCTGCCCCGGCATGTCGATCCGCGTCGCCTTGCCATCCCGCACCCGGCCAAACGCATCGCGGTTCGGGCCGTAGATACCCGGCAGGCGAAACACGCGGGCCCCCCTGTCCAGCCACCGCGCATCGCATTGCGCGCGCGCCGTGCGTCTGCCGGAACCGGTCGGTGCGCTTTCATCCACCCACGCGCCCTTCGCATCGCCATAGACGCCCGTGGAAGACAGGTAGCCGATCCAGCGTTGCGTGATGTCGCCGCCATAGCGGTCCAGCACCGGATCGCTCCCATCCGTCGGCGGAACGGACGACAGGACATGATCCGCCCGCGTCAGCGCATCGCGCACTGCCGCGCCATCGCCGAACGGTACGTCGCCCGCACTGCCGGTCGCCTCCACTACCCAGCCGCGAACCCGCATGGCCTCAGCCAGTCGCGACGCGGTGTAACCCAATCCGAATATGAACAAATGTGCCATCGCGGTGTTGTAAGGGCAGACCATTCAAAAGAAAGCGGATAAGGCACCAGCCATGGATATTGCGACAAACCCGGATACAGCGCCCACATTGGCGGATGCCGCCCCGACACCGCACCAACCACCGGTCATCCAGCGCGAAGATTATCGCCCGTTCCCCTGGCTCGTGCCGGAAACGCATCTCGATTTTGCGCTGGGTCTGGAAAAGACGCGTGTTATCGCAACCTTGCATATCGAACGCAATGAAGCGGCGGAACGTTCGCCCACCATTCGCCTCAACGGCGACGGCCTGGATTTGGTGTCGCTCCAATGCGATGGCGATGACTGTTCCAG
>JBASBA010000254.1:0-3898 GCA_049650885.1 Alteraurantiacibacter sp.
CTCGTGCGCGCCTCGTCATAATCGACCAGGGCAAATTTACGGTTGTCGACTTGCAGGTAATACGTCTGCTTGAAGCATTCCCAGATGTCGGCGGCGTTGAGTTCGCGGCCCGTGTCGTCCGCCATGAACTGCACGTGCTTGGAAAAATCGGCCTGTAACCTCTTGGGCAGTTTCAGGCCCTGCATCTGCTGCAACACCCATGCGAACCCGCCTTTGCCGGATTGCGAATTAACGCGGATCACCGCCTCGTAATCGCGGCCAAGATCGGCAGGGTCGATGGGCAGGTACGGCACCCGCCAATGCGCGTCATTCTGCTGCGCCTGGGCTTCAAAACCCTTCTTGATTGCGTCCTGATGGCTGCCGGAAAAGGCGGTAAAAACCAGTTCTCCGCCATAGGGATGGCGCTGGTGGACGGGAAGCTCGTTACAGTATTCGACTGTCTCGATCACCTTGTCGATATCGGAGAAATCGAGATCAGGGTCTATGCCCTGGGTGTACATGTTGAGCGCGACTGTTACGAGGCAGCAATTGCCGGTGCGCTCTCCATTGCCGAACAGGCAACCTTCCACTCTGTCTGCCCCCGCCATCAGGCCCAGTTCTGCCGCAGCAACGCCGGTGCCGCGATCATTATGCGTATGCAGGCTGATTACCGCCGCCTCACGATTGGGCAGGTTGCGACAGAAATACTCGATCTGGTCGGCGTAGATATTGGGGGTGGCGGCCTCTACCGTTGCCGGCAGGTTGAGGATGATCGGCCAGTCTTTCGTCGGGCCGACCACGTTCATCACCGCCTCGCAAACTTCCAGGCTGAAATCGAGTTCTGCGGTGGAAAATGTTTCGGGCGAATATTCAAACTGCCATTTGGTGCCGGGGCGCTTTGCCGCCTCGTCCACCAGCAGTTGCGCGCCGCGCACGGCAACGTCGCGCACTTCGTCGCGGCTCATCCGGAAGACGATTTCGCGCCATGCCGGACTGACGGCATTGTAGAGGTGCACGATAGCCGAATGCGCGCCTTCGAGGCTTTCGAAGCTGCGCTTTATCAAATCCTCGCGCGATTGGGTGAGAACCTGAACCACCACGTCCTCAGGCACTTTGCCCGATTGCACAAGCCAGCTGATGAAATCGAACTCGGTCTGCCCGGCGGCGGGAAAGCCGACCTCGATTTCCTTTACGCCTACCTCGACCAGCAGATCGAAAAAGCGCGTCTTCTTGGCCCGGTCCATCGGATCGATGATCGACTGGTTGCCATCGCGCAGATCGGTGCTGAGCCAGCGGGGCGGGGTGGTGATCGTACGGGTGGGCCATTGCCTGTCAGGCAGGTTCACCTGCGGAAACGGGCGGTATTTGGCCGATGGATCGGTCAACATGGACATAGGTGTAACAGCCTTTTTCGACTTGCGACGCGCACGGCAATGGCCAGCGCAGTTATCAAACGAGAGGTGAACCGACCCTTAGACGAGGTTCCTGCCAGATGGGCAGGACAAATGGCACGCCTAAGGGCGTGTTAGTCGCAGCAGGAGAAGGCTGTGGGCCTGCGTCATACCAGCTTACCTAATGGCGATTGGCTGGCAGGTCCAGACACAATTCGGGGCGCGAAGCCATGTCTGCCGCGCACCCCGATTGTTAATCGCCTCAGAGAATCAGTCCTTTTCGAAAGCGACCGTGATATCCAGCTCAACCTCGTCACCAAGGCCGAACTGCGTGCCCCAGCCCAATCCCCATTCGGAGCGGGTGATCGTGGTGCTGCCGTGGAAGCCGACAGTTTCCTTCTGGCTCATGCCGTTGACACCCATGCCGGACAGCTCTGCATCGATGGTGACAGGCTTGGTCACGCCATTGAACGTGAGATCGCCCATGATGTGCGCGCTATGATCGCCGGTCTGGTGGACGGCGGTGGAAACGAAGCGGGCGGATTCCGGATCGGGGCCGAAGAAATCGGGATCGGCACCATCTTCGCCGGCGCGTAGCAGGTGGTCCTTCAGACCCTGGCTTGCGACGGTAACGTCCGCAATCGGGATTGTCACATCGACGGACGAGTTTGCCAGTGTCTCGGTATCCAGTTCCAGCGTACCGGTGATATCACCGAAAATGCCGAAATAGTCGTTGAAGCCAAGATGATCGAGACCCCATACGACCAGCGTATGCGCAGGGTCTGTAGAGTAGGAGCCCGAAGTGATGGCACTTGTATCCATCTCCCCGCCTTCATGATTATCGGCCTGTGCGCCAGTAATCGCAAAGGTTGAGATGGCCGCTGCGCCCGCGAGGGCGAGAATTGTCTTACGCATTGAAAGTCTCCCGGTGGAAAGTCTGCACCACAACTTGGCGATGCGGTCTGCCATTGTCCACCGGGATATACTTTTCTGGCGTAAGTTAGTTCTTGTCCTTGTCCACCAGCTTGTTGGCAGAAATCCAGGGCATCATGGCGCGAAGCTGCGCGCCAGTCTTCTCGATCGGATGCGCTTCGGCACGCTTGCGCGCGGCCTTCAGCTCGGGCTGGCCGGCACGGTTGTCGAGGACGAAGTTCTTCACGAAGCGGCCTGACTGGATATCATCCAGCACGCGCTTCATCTCGGCCTTCGTTTCCTCGGTGATGATGCGCGGGCCGGTGGCGATGTCTCCGTATTCAGCCGTGTTGCTGATGGAATAGCGCATGTTGGCGATGCCACCTTCATACAGCAGGTCCACGATCAGCTTGGTTTCGTGCAGACATTCGAAATAGGCCATTTCGGGCGCGTAACCGGCTTCGGTCAGGGTTTCGAAACCGGCCTGGATCAGGTGGGTGATGCCGCCGCACAGCACGGCCTGCTCACCAAACAGATCGGTTTCGCATTCTTCGCGGAAGTTGGTTTCGATGATACCGGACCGGCCGCCACCAACACCGCTGGCGTAGGCGAGGGCGATGTCATGCGCATTGCCGCTGGAATCCTGATGGATGGCGATCAGGCACGGGACACCCCCGCCACGTTGATATTCGCTGCGCACCGTGTGGCCGGGGCCCTTGGGCGCAATCATAATGACATCGATATCCTGCGGCGCTTCGATCAGGCCGAAATGGATATTCAGGCCGTGGGCAAAGGCGAGGGCTGCGCCGGGCTTCATGTTGCCCTTCAGATCGTTCTCCCAGATCTCCGCCTGATGCTCGTCCGGTGCCAGGATCATCAGGATGTCGGCCTGCTCTGCCGCCTGCTTGTTGGTCAGCACTTCGAAGCCTGCGGCTTCAGCCTTCTTCGCTGTGGCAGAACCTTCGCGCAGGGCGATGGCGACATTCTTTACTCCGCTGTCACGCAAATTCTGCGCATGGGCGTGGCCCTGACTGCCATAGCCAAGGACGACAATCTTCTTGTCGGTGATGAGGTTAAGGTCGCAATCTGCGTCGTAATAGACTTTCATGGGTCGTCCTGTTTTCTTGCGTGTACTGTGATCGAGAGCACTAGGCCCTCTGGTGACTGATTGAAATGGTGGGTGCGATCAGGAGCCGTCAGCGCCGCGCATCATGCCCACGATACCGCTGCGCCCAACCTCTACAAGGCCAAGCCCGCGCATCAGGGCGACGAAGCTGTCGATCTTGTCCTTCGCGCCGGTCAGTTCAAAGACGAAGCTTTCGGTCGTGGTGTCGACAACGCTGGCGCGAAAAACGTCGGCGATGCGCAATGCCTCCACGCGGTGCTCGCCGGTGCCTTTAACTTTTACCAGCGCCAATTCGCGCTCCACATGCGGCCCCTCATCGGTGAGGTCCGTCACGCGGTGGACGGGAACCAGGCGATCCAGCTGGGCCATGATCTGATCGATCACCTGCGGCGGGCCGCCAGTGACAACGGTGATACGGCTGATGGCATGGTCCTCGGAAATATCCGCCACCGTCAGGCTGTCTATATTATAGCCGCGCGCGGTGAACAGG